>DASSYU010000437.1:0-38802 GCA_035703125.1 Pseudolabrys sp.
TATTGTCACTACAGCGGCCTTGCCCTGCCGCTCGACGCGGGCCGGGCCGAAATCGATCACGCCGTTTCGAACGAATTCGTCCACCCGCGCGATCGACTCCTGCTTCGGACGCAGCATTGCCTCGCACAGGTGCATTCCGGCCTCGGGAACCGCAAGCGTCTGCGCCAGGAAAATCCCCTGATCGATCTCGACACCATCTTTTTCGCTCTGCATTAGCGTGCTCTCGGCGTCGACTTGCCTCCTCGTCGGTGTCAACCCCGGAACCAACTTGGCAACATCGTATGCAAGTTCGTCCACGCGATGGAACGCGGACAAATTTTTCGTAAGTCTGCGATAAATCGCGTCCGCGTGCTTTCTCAGGAAATCTTCGCGGAGACGCCGGCATGTGGAAAAAATGGCGTCAGTCGCCGATTGCTGTTCCAGCGTTCGCTGGCGCTTTTTGGGTAATTTCGCCAACAGACCATCGCCTGTGCGCCAAAATTTCGTCGCCGCCGCTGCATCGCGTTTTAGTGAACCTGTCACGCGCGGCAACGCTTTGAGCCATGTGCCGGCCGACTTCGCAGGCAATCCGCCGCGACGAAGAATTTCACCGGTATCGGAGCGCGTTTCTCTTGTTCTCGCGATCCGCGAGCCTTCCATACGCACTCTCCCTACTCTGACACTTCACACGACCGTCTTGCCGAGCCACTGGCACAAGTCGGCAATGATGCATTTCTCGCACAGCGGCTTGCGTGCGACACAAGTGTAACGCCCGTGCAGAATAAGCCAATGGTGCGCATGCCGCTTGTATTCCGCCGGCACCACCTGCTCCAATTTCATTTCAACCTCGAGCGGCGTCTTGCCGGTGGCCAGCCCGGTGCGGTTTCCGACACGAAAGATGTGCGTATCGACAGCAATCGTTGGCTCGCCGAAAGCGATGTTGAGGACAACGTTGGCGGTCTTGCGGCCGACACCGGGCAGCGCCTCCAGCGCTTCGCGCGAGCGCGGAACCTGGCTGCCATGTTCGGAGACCAGCTTCTGCGACAGCGCAACGACATTCTTGGCCTTGTTACGGAACAGACCGATGGTCTTGATCAGATCGCGCACCCGCGCTTCGCCGAGTGCCGCCATTTTCTCGGGCGTGTCTGCGAGCGCGAACAGCGCCGGCGTCGCCTTATTGACGCCGGCATCGGTTGCCTGCGCCGAAAGAACCACCGCGACCAGCAGGGTGAACGGATTGATATGCTGCAATTCGCCCTTCGGCTCAGGATTTGCGGCCTTGAAGCGGCGGAACGCCTCGGCGATCTGCGCTGTTGTCCACTGCGGCGGCGCGGCTTGCGCGGCATCGGCCGCGGCGCGCTTGGGCGCCGGCTTTACCTTTGCGTATCTGCCTGCGCGCAATTTTGTCTTGCGCTTCGCGGGTGCCTTTCGGGCGGGTTTTCTCGCCATCATTTTGGTATAGTGAGCGCAATGATCTCCGACAACGCCGACGATCTCGAACCCACCATCTTTTCGGCGACGCTGACGCCACATCGCTCGCTGGGCCGCATCGGTTTTTTGGTTTTGATGTTGCTGTTCGGCGGCGTCAGCTTCGTGACCGGAATGCTCTTTCTCGTGATCGGTGCCTGGCCGGTCCTAGGCTTTTTCGGGCTCGACGTGCTGCTGCTGTATTGGGCCTTCCGGCTCAACTACTGGCACGCGAAAGCCTACGAGCAGGTAACGATTACGCCCTCCGCACTCAGGGTGCGCAAGGTGAGCCATCTTGGCAGCGCGCGCGAATGGGTTCTAAACCCGCTCTGGGTCCAGCTCGACAAGGTCGAGCTGGAGGAGTTCGGCATCGACCGGCTCTTCCTCGTATCGCGCGGCAAAAAGTTGGCAATCGCGACGTTTCTCGGACCCGACGAAAAGGCCGGTTTTGCAAAGGAGCTTGGAAAAGCGCTCATCGAAGCCCGCCGCGGCCCAACGATGACAGTGTTCGAATAGCCAGAAATCGGGTGGTCGTGGCGCCCGGATAGACCTAGATAGCGGTCATGAACATGAGCCTGGCAAGAAACACCGTGACCGACCGCTTCACAGAATTCGCACCGCTTTCGACGGCGGCCGCGGACTACGACATCGTGCGCCGCGCCATCGCGCATATACGCGGAAACTGGCGAGCGCAGCCAGAAATCGACGTCATCGCGAACGCCGCCGGCGTTTCCGCAACCGACCTGCATCATTTGTTCCGCCGCTGGTGCGGGCTGACGCCGAAGGCATTCCTGCAGGCGCTCACGCTCAACCATGCGCGCGACCTTCTGCGCTCATCGGCGAGCGTGCTCGACACTGCTTACGAAGTCGGCTTGTCGGGGCCTAGCAGGCTGCACGATCTGTTCGTCACGCATGAGGCGATGTCGCCTGGCGAGTGGAAAACCGGCGGCGAAGGTCTCACCATCACCTACGGGTTCCATCCCTGCCCGTTCGGCATGGCGCTGGTGATGACCACGCCGCGCGGCCTTGCGGGCCTTGCCCTTGCCGACGCCGGCAAGGAACGTGCGGCCCTTCGCGACATGAAATCACGCTGGCCGAAGGCGAAATACGTCGAGGACTTCGCCTCTACGGCGCCGACAGCCCGCCGCATTTTCGACGCCGCACTCTGGCGCAAGGACCAGCCGCTGCGCGTGGTGTTGATCGGCACTGACTTCGAGGTGCGCGTGTGGGAGAAATTGCTCGACATCCCGATGGGCAAGCTCACAACTTATTCCGATCTCGCCACCAGAGCCGGCGCGCCGAAAGCGGCACGCGCGGTTGGTGCGGCGGTCGGAAAGAACCCGATCTGCTTCGTGGTGCCGTGTCATCGCGTCATCGGCAAGAGCGGCGAGCTCACCGGCTATCACTGGGGCCTCACGCGCAAGCGCGCGATGCTTGGCTGGGAAGCCGGGATGGCCGCAGCGGCCTAGTCAGGCTGTAAGATCGAGCTTCGACGCCACCGTCGAATCGGCGTTGAGCCGGTAGATCATCGGCACGCCAGTATCAAGATTGAGCTTGGTGATGCTGTCCGGCGTGTGCTTGTCGAGCACCATGACAAGCGCGCGCAGTGAATTTCCGTGCGCGGCGACCAGTACGCGCTCGCCGCGCAGCACGCGCGGCAGAATGTCCGTCACATAGTAAGGCAAAGCGCGCGCGAGCGTGTCCTTCAGGCTTTCGCCACCGGGTGGCGCCACGTCGTAGGAACGGCGCCAGATGTGCACCTGTTCCTCACCCCATTTCTTGCGCGCGTCGTCCTTGTTGAGTCCGACAAGATCGCCGTAGTCGCGCTCGTTCAGCGCCTGATCTTTGAATATCGGGATTGTCGTCTGGTCCAGTTCGGTCAACATCAAGTCGAGCGTGCGTTGCGCACGTTTGAGCGCGGACGCAAACGCGACGTCGAACTTGATACCCTGCGCCTTGAGTTTGCGGCCGGCTTCGCGCGCTTCAGCCACGCCCTTTTCGCTGAGGTCGACGTCGCGCCAGCCGGTGAACAGGTTCTTCAGGTTCCAGTCGCTTTGGCCGTGCCGCACGAGCACGAGAACACGGTCAGTCATGCAATTCCTCAGAAATCTTTCAAACCTAGAACGTCCATCATCGAATAAAGTCCCGGCTTTTGCGTGCGCGCCCAACGCGCCGCATGCAGGGCACCCCGTGCGAATATCATGCGATCGTCGGCCTTGTGCGTAAGTTCCACGCGCTCCGCCGCACCCGAAAAGATTACGCTGTGCTCACCCACAACAGTTCCGCCGCGCAGAGCCGCAAATCCGATATCGCCGACCTTGCGCGCGCCAGTGTGTCCGTCACGGCTTCTGACGGAATGCTTGTCGAGCGCGATGCCGCGCCCGTCCGCAGCCGCACGGCCAAGCATCAGCGCGGTGCCCGACGGCGCATCTACTTTCTGATTGTGATGCATCTCCAGGATTTCGATATCGAACGAATTGTCGAGCGTCTTTGCGACGCGTTTCGTGAGCGCCGCGAGCAGATTGACGCCGAGGCTCATGTTGCCCGACTTGACGATCACCGCGCCTTTGGCGGCGTCCTTGATTTTTGCCTCGTCAGCGGCGCTCAGTCCGGTCGTTCCGATGATGTGCACCTTGCCGGCCTTGGCAACGAGCGTGGCAAATTCGAGCGTGGCGCTCGGCGCGGTGAAATCCACGATGCCATCCGCCTTTGCAAGCAATGGCCCGGCGTCGCCGGTCAGCTTGACGCCATTCTCCGGCAGGCCTGCCAGCACGCCCGCGTCCCAGCCGATCAGCGGCGAACGGGCGTCCTCGATGGCGCCCGCAAGCGCAAACTCCTTGCTGTCGGCGATCGCCTTGACCAGCGTACGGCCCATCCGCCCGCCGGCACCGGCGACCACGAGCCGCATCTCGGCCATAGGTCAGCTCCCGGAACGTGGCGTCGGTATAGCGCGAGGGCCAGCAAAAGGCGACTACGGCTGGGGGCCGTCGTAACCCTCGATAACCACGATATCCGCGGTGGAATGCGGCTGGCGCAGCTTCATGTTCGCTTGATATTCGGGCGAATTGTAACAAGCGAGCGCGGTCGCATAGTCCGGAAACTCGATGACCACATTGCGGGAGCGCGCGTTGCCCTCGACGCATTCGAACTTGCCGGCGCGCACGACGTAACGCGCTCCATATTTCTTGAATATCGCCTGATTGCCCATGGCGTAGGGCTTGTAGCCTTCGTCGCTTCTCACATCGACCCGCCCGATCCAGTAACCCTTCGCCATGCCTCCACTCCCTATGAATTGGCCGCCTGTTCGATCTCGGCCACGACTGCATCTGCCACGGCCTTGGGCTCGCGCGCCTCAAGAACAGGCCGGCCGACCACCAGATAGTTGGCGCCTGCCTCAATCGCGCGGGCAGGTGTCATGATCCTTTTTTGATCGCCGGTGGCGCTTCCGACCGGCCGGATGCCGGGTGTCACCAGCACCATGCCGGGGCCCGCGATGTCGCGCAGTGCGGCCGCTTCTTCCGGCGAGCAGACAAGTCCGTCGACCCCTATGTCTCTCGCTTGCGCGGCACGGGCGGCCGCGAGTTCCTTGACGTTCATCTCATAGCCGGCGGCGGCAAGGTCGGCATCGTCATAGGACGTCAGCACGGTCACCGCGAGAATGCGCAGCTTTGAGCCTTGCTTGCCTTCGACTGCAGCCTTCATGGTTTGCGGATAGGCGTGAACCGTCAGGAACGTGGCGCCCATTTGCGCGACGCTCTCCACGCCTTTTGTCACTGTGTTGCGGATGTCGTGCAGCTTGAGGTCGAGAAAAACCTGCTTACCAGATGCGATCAACCGAGCGGCAAAGGGCAGGCCGCCAGCAAAAGCAAGCTGGTATCCGATCTTGTAAAACCGGACCGCATCGCCGAGACGCGCGACCATTGCCTCGCCTGCAGCCACTGACGGTACGTCAAGTGCAACGATCAGCCGCTCACGCGCATCCAACGACACGATCAAGCCCCCCGCGCCATCATTCGTGCCATATCGACCAGACGTTCGAGTTGCGTCCGAAGCTGGTTGGCGATGGCGGTATCGGTGATGTTATCCATCTCGTCAAACGCCGTATCGGCCCGTTGAATGGTAACTTGCTCGGGAATGACCAGAGCGCCGCAGCCGAGTTCAAGAATTTGCCGCAGAGCCATCAGCGACCGCAATCCGCCCGCGCGTCCGGGCGAAGCCGATGAGATGGCGAACACACGTCCCTTGAATGCGGCGTAGGTCGGATCGCCTCGCTCGCGCACGCGTGAAACCCAATCGATGGCGTTCTTCAGAAGCGGCGTGACGGACGCGCTGTACTCCGGGCTAGCGATGAATACACCGTGATGCGCCATGATCATTTGCTTGAGCTTGAGCGCGTTGGCGGGCTGTCCGGCGCGCGCATCGATGTCCGCGTCGTAAATCGGCAGCGGATAGTCGGCAAGCGAAATGCGGGTGACTTCGACATCAAGAAGCGTGAGCTCTTTTGCCGCAAGTGCGGCCAGCCGGACGTTGTGCGAGCCCGTGCGTATCGAACCTGGCACGACGAGAATTTTGGGGATCGGCATCAGCGGCTCCGCTTCCGCGGGCGATGACACCACACCATCAGCGGCCGCGATAGACCCACACGCGCGCTGGCGGCAGATTCATCCAGATGAGTTCGGATGATTCGGCCCGCACACCGGACAATTCTTTCGGAATTGGCGGCAACATCGCGTATGTGAACTGCACGAACGGAGCACCTGTTGCGAGCAGGGTCATCGCGTCGGAAATCAGGCGTACCCGTGTACGCAAAGGTTTGGTCACGAGGGGAAGCCCCGAAACGACTGCGGCGGCCGGCTCATCAACATAGTTTTCCAGCAACCTCCGCAGACGATAGGCATCACCCTGCACGACCGTGGCCGCCGGATAACGCGTGCGCAGCAGCCGGCAAAAATCAGGATTGAATTCGACAAGGATCAGCCGGCCTGGATTAACGCCGCGCCGGACGAGAGCCTCGGTCACGGGACCGGTGCCGGGACCCAATTCGATCACAGGACCCTGCGAGCGCGGATCGACGTAGCGCGCCATCGCACGCGCGAGCACGCGGCTCGACGGCATCACTGCGCCGGTCGAGAGTGGCTTTTCAATCCAGGAGCGGATGAACTGCATCTCGTCGTCGAGACGCAGACTCTTTTTTTCGACGCGGGCGACTGAATGTAAGGGCATTGCTGCGGGGTCACGCGTACATGCGGCGGGTTTCGCCGCAACATTTACGGGTATAGGGCGCAAGGCGGGGGGTCAAGATGGATTACCCCGATTGACTGCCGCGGCTTCCCAGACCATCCAAAAACTCTCTGACTCGACTGAAGAAACCAGCCGATTCCGGCTGGGTTACCTCCGAAGACAGCTTTTCGAACTCCGCCAGCAGCTCGCGCTGGCGTTTGGTGAGATTTTGCGGCGTTTCCACCGCTACCTGAACGTACATGTCTCCGGTTTGTTTCGCCCGCAGCACCGGCATTCCCTTGCCTGCAAGGCGGAACCGGCGGCCGGTCTGCGTGCCGGAGGGAACCTTGACCTTCACCTTGCTGCCGTCGATCGCCGGCACTTCAAATTCGCCGCCAAGCGCGGCGCTCGCCATCGAGATCGGCACACGACAATACAAGTCGGCGCCATCGCGCTGGAAGAATTCGTGCGAAGCAACCTCGAGAAAAATATAGAGGTCGCCAGGCGGACCGCCGCGCAAGCCCGCCTCGCCCTCGCCGGCAAGCCGGATGCGGGTACCGTCTTCAACGCCCGCCGGAATATTCACTGACAGCGTACGCTCGCGTGTCACACGACCACCACCGCCGCAGACTTTGCAGGGGTCGTCGATCACCTGTCCGCGCCCATGACAGGTGGGGCACGTCCGTTCGAGCGTGAAGAAGCCCTGCGCATGGCGAATTTTGCCTGCGCCGCCGCAACTACCGCATGGTTTTGGCTTGGTGCCTGCCTTTGCACCGCTGCCGGAGCAGGCCTCGCAGGTGACCGAGGTGGGGATGCGAATCTGCGCCGTCTTGCCCTTGAACGCCTCATCGAGGGTTATTTCCATATTGTAGCGCAGGTCGGATCCGCGCTCGCGGCCAGAGCTGCGGCCGCGCGCCGAGCCCATGCCGAAAATACCTTCGAATATGTCGGCAAAGGTCGAGCCAAAATCGGCGCCAAACCCGTGACCGCCGCCCATGCCCCCGTGCTCGAACGCAGCGTGACCGAACCGGTCATAGGCGGCGCGCTTGTCGCCATCCTTGAGGACGTCGTACGCCTCGTTGATTTCCTTGAAACGGTGCTCGCAATCCTTGTCACCCGGATTCCGGTCCGGGTGATGCTGCATGGCGAGTTTGCGGAACGCCGCCTTGAGCTCGACCTCGGAAGAGGTGCGGGTAACGCCGAGAACTTCGTAGTAGTCGCGCTTGGACATCCCGCTGCCGCCCTAAGTTATCCGCGCCAGACCAGCCGTATGCGATTCGGCGGCCCGACGTCCCCGCAAACATGCACCCCCGGACAGATGCCCGGGGGTGACGCATTCGCGGCCGGCCTGTGCATGGGCTCGAAGCCGATGATCAAGCGGATTTCTTTTTGTCGTCGTCGACCTCGGTGAATTCCGCGTCGACCACGTCTTCTTTCTTTTCGCCCGAAGCTGCGCCATCGCCGCCGGCACCAGATGCGTTTTGCGCTTCCTGCTGCTGCTTGTACATGGCTTCGCCGAGTTTCATCGACGCCTGCGCCAGTGCATTGGTCTTGGCCTGGATTGCCGCAGAATCGTCGCCCTTGAGCGCTTCCTTCAGATCAGCGATTGCATTCTCGATCGCGGTGCGATCCGCATCGCCGACTTTCGAGCCATGCTCAGACAGCGCCTTCTCGGTCGAGTGCACAAGTGCCTCGGCGTGATTCTTTGCCTCGACTGCAGCCTTGCGCTTCTTGTCCTCTTCGGCGTGAGACTCCGCATCCTTGACCATCTTTTCGATGTCTGCCTCGGACAGGCCGCCCGACGCCTGGATGCGGATCTGCTGCTCCTTGCCGGTTGCCTTGTCCTTGGCCTGCACATTGACGATGCCGTTCGCATCGATGTCGAAGGTGACTTCGATCTGCGGCACGCCGCGCGGCGCGGGTGGAATGCCGACCAGGTCGAACTGGCCGAGCATCTTGTTGTCAGCGGCCATCTCGCGCTCGCCCTGGAACACGCGGATCGTCACCGCGTTCTGATTGTCCTCGGCGGTCGAGAAAACCTGGCTCTTCTTGGTCGGAATCGTCGTGTTGCGATCGATGATGCGCGTGAACACGCCGCCCAGCGTTTCGATGCCGAGCGAAAGCGGGGTCACGTCGAGCAACAGCACATCCTTGACGTCACCCTGCAGCACGCCGGCCTGGATGGCGGCGCCGACCGCAACGACTTCGTCTGGATTCACGCCCTTGTGCGGCTCCTTGCCGAACAACTGCTTCACGACTTCCTGCACCTTCGGCATGCGGGTCATGCCACCGACCAGGACGACCTCGTTGATCTGCGCCGCCGAAATGCCGGCATCCTTAAGCGCCTGCTTGCACGGTTGGATCGTCTTCTGGACAAGGTCGTCGACCAACGCCTCGAACTTGGCGCGGGTCAGCTTCATCGTCAGGTGCTTGGGACCGGATGCGTCGGCCGTGATAAACGGCAGATTGATTTCAGTCTGCGTCGTCGATGACAGCTCGATCTTGGCCTTTTCCGCGGATTCCTTAAGCCGCTGCAGCGCGAGCTTGTCGCGGCGCAGATCAATGCCCTGCTCTTTCTGAAATTCGTCGGCAAGATAGTTGACCAGCCGCATGTCGAAGTCTTCACCGCCCAGGAACGTGTCCCCGTTCGTGGACTTCACTTCGAATACGCCGTCGCCGATTTCGAGAATCGAAACGTCGAAGGTGCCGCCGCCAAGGTCGTAGACGGCAATAGTGCCAGACTTCTGCTTGTCGAGACCGTAGGCCAGCGCGGCAGCAGTGGGCTCATTGATGATGCGCAGCACCTCGAGGCCGGCGATTTTGCCGGCATCCTTGGTCGCCTGGCGTTGCGCGTCGTTGAAATAGGCAGGAACGGTGATGACAGCCTGCTCGACCTTCTGCCCGAGATAGGCTTCGGCCGTCTCTTTCATCTTCTGCAGGATGAAGGCCGAGATCTGCGACGGCGAAAAGCTTTTTCCGTCGGCCTCGACCCATGCGTCACCGTTGGAAGCCTTGCTGATCTTGTAAGGGACAAGCTTCTTGTCCTTTTCGACCATTGGATCGTCGTAGCGCCGCCCAATGAGGCGCTTGACCGCGAAGATGGTTTTTTCTGGATTTGTGACCGCCTGGCGCTTCGCCGGTTGGCCGACGAGACGTTCGCCGTCATCCGTGAAGGCGACAATCGAAGGCGTTGTGCGCATGCCTTCGGCGTTCTCTATGACTTTCGGCGTCTTGCCTTCCATGACGGCAACGCACGAATTGGTGGTGCCGAGGTCGATGCCGATGACCTTGCCCATGGTTCTTCCTCTCAAATTGCGGCAGGCCGGCCGGGCCACTTGGCGCCCGAGTAGGAATGTCAGCGGCTCATCCGCAGACCCCCTATCCAGCCCCCTGGATACGCGATTCGCCACATTTTTGCGGCTTAGTGGCTCATATAGGAGGGCCCCCGGAGGCCGCAAGTCAGTTGGTCACGAAATCGCGAGACCCGGGCCATCGCGTGCCCTAAATGGTTATCGGCCCATTGCTGCACCGCATCTGGGCCGCTAGGGAAGGCCCCGCCGCTCACATTTGAAGGCTTCCGAATTCATGATTTGTCGGTTGTTTGTCTGCCTGTTCGCGGCCTGGGCCGGCCTGATGTCTATAGCCACTACGGCGCATTCAGACCCGGCATATCCACCGGGCTCCCGGGTCGGCCTCGAAGTGCCGGGCAACCTAAAGCCGAGCACGCATTTTCCCGGATTCGAAGACGCAGACCGCAAGGTATCGATCGCAATCCTTGATCTGCCGTCCACCGCATATTTCGAACTTGAGACGGCTGCATTCAACAAGCTTCCGCAAGACCTGCAGCAGGCAAAACGGGAGAGCTTTCCGTTCAACAACGGCATCGGGTTCTTGATCAGCGGAGTAGCACAAAAGGATGGAACAACAGTGCATCGGTGGTCGCTGCTTGCGCAGGCGGTGGGCGACAGGGTCCAAAATCTTACAACCTTGATCAATGTGGAGGTGCCGGAAAGCGCGCTCCCGGTCTACTCCGATGCGGTGGTCCGCCAGGCGCTCGCAAGCGTCACGTTCCGTCCGGCGCCGATCAAAGAGCAACTCAGTTTGTTGCCGTTCAGATTTGGCGACCTGGCCGGATTCGAGGTGATGCAGGTCACGCCGACCGGCACCGTTGTCCTTGCCGACAAGCCGGACGACAAATCAACCGATCGCCCGATCCTGATCGTTTCAATTGGGCGCGGCGGTCCCGCAGACGCCGGAGACCGCAGCAAACTTGCACGCGATCTGGTTGCAACGGCACCCGTACGCGATCTGAGCATAAAATCGGCCGAAACGATGCGAATCAACCGCGCGCCGGGACACGAAATCAGGGCGGAAGGCAAAGACTCGGCAGGCAAGCCGGTGTCGATGGTTCAATGGTTGCGTTTCGGCTCGGGGGGCTATTTGCGTATCGTCGGTGCCGGCCCCACCAACGAATGGGATCAGTTTTTTAGCCGATTTCGCACTGTGCGCGATGCAATCGAAGTGCGGTAATGCCTACTTTGCATCGTCACTCGGCTACGAATTATCGTTGGCAGACGCGGGAGTTTTTTGAACGGCTTTGCTGACGGCAACCATCGCCGGACGGAGCACACGTTCACCGATCATGTAGCCGGCCTGAATCACTTCGGCGACCAGGCCGGGAGGCAGATCGGATGTCGGAACTTCATACATCGCCTGATGTAAGTTCGGATCGAACTTCTCGCCTTGTGGCGAGAACTTCTTCACGCCATTCTTTTCCAGCGTCTTGAGAAGTTCCCGTTCCGTGAGTTCGACCCCTTCGATCAGCGCTTTCACCTTTGCATCGTCGCTTTCGCGTAGCTCCGGTCCGATCGCGTCCAGCGCCCGATGCATGTTGTCGGCGACCGCGAGCACGTCGCGTGCAAATCCTGCAATGCCGTAGAGGCGCGCGTCGAAAACCTCACGCTCGGTGCGCTTGCGCAAATTTTCCATTTCGGCAAGCGTCCGCAACAGCTTGTCCTTGAATTCCGCGGCCTCGCGCTTGGCCTCGGCAACCAGGTCGGCCGGTTCGGGCGTCTCTGCTTCGGCAGCCGTGCTTTCAGCCTGGCGGGCGGTTGGGTCCGTCATAGTTTTCAATCCATCCTCGGCAATATCCGGATGCCCGGCATATCAGGGCTGCGGCGTCAAAAATCAAGCATTTATGGGGCAAGTAAACGACTTACGACTCGCGCGGTGTAGTCGACCATGGGGATGACACGGGCGTAGTTAAGCCGGGTTGGCCCAATGACGCCGATGACGCCCACAATACGACCCTTGCCGTCGCGATACGGCGCGACAATGGTCGAAGACCCGGATAACGAGAAGAGCTTGTTCTCGGAACCGATAAAGATACGGACGCCGTCGGCGCGCTCGGCTCGTCCCAGCAGGTCTATCACACCCCGCTTGGTCTCGAGGGCGTCGAACAGCGATCGTACGCGTTCGAGGTCTTCAACCGCGCGTAAATCCTCCAAAAGGTTGGCGTGGCCGCGCACGATCAGTTGCCGCTCATCGTTTTCGCCGCCCGACCAGCTGGCAAGACCGGTCGCAATGACCTTCTGCGTCAGTTGATCGAGTTCGGCCTGCCCTTCGGCAACTGCCTTCTCAATTTCAGCCTGAAGGTCGGCCAGCGTCTTGCCTCGGATGCGCGCATTGAGAAAGTTCGCCGCTTCAGTGAGTGAAGACGTGGGCAATCCCGGCGGGACATTGAGCACACGATTTTCAACCTGCCCGTCCTCCGCAACAAGTACGGCAAGCGCGCGCTCCGGCTCGAGTCGTACGAATTCGATGTGCTTGAGGCGGACGTTTGCTTTTGCCGTCAACACAACGCCTGCCGAACGGGTCAGGCCCGACAGCATCTGCGAAGCTTCGGTGAGCACAGCCTCCATCGATTTCGCCGTGTGTGCGCCCGCCACCTGGGCTTCGATCGAGCGGCGATCCTGCTCGCTGAGGTCGCCAACCTGCATCAACGCATCGACGAAGAACCGCAGGCCGATTTCTGTCGGCAGCCGGCCTGCAGATGTGTGGGGGGCAAAAATCAGACCGAGCTGCTCCAGGTCCGACATCACATTGCGGACTGAGGCAGGCGACAGTGTGATCGGTAGCAACCGCGACAGGTTTCTCGAGCCGACAGGCTCGCCGGTTGCCAAATAGCTTTCGACAATCTGGCGGAAAATCTCGCGCGAGCGCTCATTGAGCGCCGCCAGGCTCACGTGTGTTGCACCGATCGGGATGTCGTGGGACGCCAAAAGCTCACTCCTCGAAAGCCAGCCAACAATTGACCATCGAAGCGGTCTTGTTCAAGCGGGCCGTATGGTTATGGTGAGCGGTCAATGCCTCGGGAGCAAGCCTGATGCGGCCAAGCCGTCGACAGATCGATGAGTTGCGCGCTGTTTCGCTTGAGCGCGGCGTTGTAAAATACGCTGAGGGCTCGTGTTTCGTGAAATTCGGCGACACCCACGTCCTGGTCACGGCCAGCCTGGAGGAACGCCTGCCGCCCTGGCTCAAGGGACAGGGCCGCGGCTGGGTAACCGCCGAGTACGGCATGCTCCCGCGCGCCACCTCGGAACGCACGCGGCGCGAGGCGAGCGCCGGAAAGCAGGGTGGCCGCACCGTCGAGATTCAACGGCTCATCGGGCGCTCGCTTCGTTCGGTGGTCGATTTGCCCGCGCTGGGCGAGCGCCAGATCACTATCGATTGCGATGTTATTCAGGCTGATGGTGGCACGCGCACGGCATCGATCACCGGGGCCTGGGTCGCGCTTGCGGACTGTCTTAGTTGGATGAAATCGCGCGACATGATCAAGGCCGAGGTCCTACGCGACCATATCGCTGCTGTTTCGTGCGGCGTCTGCAGAGGAACCGCCGTGCTCGACCTCGACTATGCCGAGGACTCGGAAGCCGACACCGACGCCAATTTTGTCATGACCGGATCCGGCAACATCGTTGAAATCCAGGCCACTGCGGAGAAGATTCCGTTCAGCGAGGATCAATTCGCAGCACTCCTCGCGCTTGCTCGAATGGGCATTGCAAAATTGGTGTCACTGCAGAAATTGGCTGTTGCGTAAGCGCGGCGTGCAGGAGCGTGGGCGGCGGAAAATAAAATGGCCAGACACCTGACCGATCTAGTGGTCATTGCCACCCACAATCCTGGCAAGCTCAGGGAAATGCGCGACCTGCTCGTGCCCTATGGAATCGCCACCCAGTCCGCTGGCGAGCTTGGGCTTCCCGAGCCGCAAGAGACCGGAGCGACATTCGCCCAGAACGCGCGCATCAAGGCGGTTGCCGCAGCCCGCGCCAGCGGAAAGCCGGCATTTGCAGACGACTCCGGACTGGTCGTCGATGCACTCGGCGGTGAGCCCGGTATCCATTCCGCGCGTTGGGCTGGACCAGACAAGGATTTTCGCGCGGCCATGAATCGCATCCAGACTTTATTGATCGAGCGCGGTGCCAAGACTCCCGAACAGCGGCACGCACATTTTGTTGCCGCTCTCTGCCTTGCCTGGCCCGATGGGCATGTCGAGGATTTTGAAGGTCGCGTCGATGGCGTTGCGGTATGGCCACCGCGCGGCGACAAGGGCTTCGGCTATGATCCGTTGTTCCGCCCGAATGGGTTCGACATCACTTTCGGTCAGATGAGTCCAGAGGAAAAGCACGGCTTGCCGCCACAAGGGCAAGGCCTCTCGCATCGGGCGCGCGCTTTCATGAAACTGGCGGAAACGTGCCTTTCGAGGCATTGAACGGTTCAAGATCGTTAAAATTTTAATCAACTGTTGTCGGCAAGAATTGTCGCAAGCTGGCTGTCGCAGACGGCACGGACTATGATGCTTAACATGTCGTTAACAACTCCCTTCGGCGTCTACGTGCACTGGCCCTTCTGCCTGTCCAAGTGTCCTTACTGCGACTTCAACAGCCATGTGCGGCACGGCGGCGTGGATGAGGGGCGCTTCCTCGGCGCTTATGAAACCGAGATCGCCGCAACCGCGGCGCGCGCGCCGGGCCGGACGGTCTCGACGATGTTTTTCGGCGGCGGTACGCCCTCACTGATGCAGCCATCATCGGTGCAGAGGATTCTTGATTGCATCGCTGAACACTGGAGTGTCGCACCGGATGTCGAGGTGACGCTTGAAGCCAATCCGACGAGTGTGGAAGCAAAGCGTTTTCGTGGTTTCCGAACAGCTGGCGTCAATCGCGTCTCGCTCGGCGTACAATCCCTCGACGACGCTGCGCTCAAGGAGCTTGGCCGTCTACATAGCGCGCAAGAAGCCCTTGATGCTGTTGCGATCGCCCGCTCGATTTTTGACCGTTATTCCTTCGATCTCATCTACGCGCGTCCGCACCAAAGCCGTAACGCTTGGGCTACCGAACTCAAGCGGGCGATTGCGGAGGCCGCCGAGCATTTGTCGCTCTACCAATTGACGATCGAGCCGGACACGCCGTTCTTCGGTTTGCACAAAGCCGGAAAATTGCCTATTCCCGACGAGGACCTCGCGCGCGATCTTTACGACCTTACGCAGGTAATCTGCGCCGACGCGAACCTGCCTGCCTACGAAGTCTCAAATCACGCGCGGCCCGGCGCGGAGTGCCGGCATAACCTGGTGTACTGGCGCGGGCACGATTATGCAGGCGTCGGCCCAGGCGCACACGGTCGGCTGACAATCGACGGGCGCCGTGTTGCGACCGAGACTGAAAAACGTCCCGAAGCCTGGCTCATGCGCGTGGAAACCATTGGCACCGGCGTAACCGTTTCGGAAAAACTCACGGCAGGTGAAACCGCTGACGAGTATCTGCTGATGGGACTGCGCCTTGCCGAAGGCATCGACCTTGACCGTTACAATGCCCTCTCCGGGCGGACCCTCGATCCGAAACGGATTTCGATCTTGCGTGAGGAAGGTGCCGTCGAAACAACCGCCGATGGACGCCTTCGCGTGACGCAGAGCGGATTCCCGCTGCTCGACGCTGTGGTCGCGGATCTCGCCGCCTGAAGCTTATGTCCCCGGCGCAAATGATTTCGGCGCGGGACTGATCACCTGACCGCCGGATGGAGTTACGCGCAGAACCGCCAGTCCGCGCTCACTCGTCCCCTCGGGGCGGAAGCGGAAAACACCATCGATGCCCGCGAACCCGGACGGATTCGTGAGGACCTGCTCGCTGAAGCGTTGCATCCCCTGCGTCTTGACGAGAGCTGCCACCAGCGCAACCGCGTCATACGCAAGCGTTGCCGTGCGCACTGGATCCTGTCCGTAACGAGCGCGGTACCGGCCCGAGAAGTTGCGGAATCCGGCCTGCTCGGGTGAAGGATACCAGCCGCCATCGAGTAATTTCTCCGACGAGATCCGCGTATCGTCGCCCCACAGCCCGGTTCCGAGCAGCTGCACACGCTTGAGGTCGACACCGTTGGCGGCGAGTGCTTGCGCGACCTGCGGCACTGCATCCGGACTGTCAGGTATAAAGATGCAGTCAATCTGGCTGGCCGCTTGGGCAACGCGGCGCACGGCCTCCGCCGTTCGGTTGGCGTCGTGTGGGTACTTCTCCAGCACCACGACCCGCCCGCCGTGACGGGCTACTTCCTGCTGGAATGCCGCTTCCACTACGGTGCCGTAGGCATTGTCGGGCATCAGCGCGGCAAACGACCGTTTGCCACGCGAGGCCGCATACGAGATTATCCGGCGGACGTCAGTCTCCGGCAGGAAACTCAGGAGATAGACACCTCGCGCAGCGATACTCGCATCCGTGGAGAAGGCGATGACCGGTATGTTGCGAGACCGCGCAACCTGCCCGGCCGCACTCACCGACTGGGCGAAGAGCGGGCCCACGATGATCTCCGCCCCTTCTGAGATCGCCTGCTGGGCGGCACTTTGGGCGCCCTGCGACGAGCCACCATCGTCTTTGACGAGAAGTTGGACATTGCTCACCTTGAACTCGGCGAGCGCCATTTCCGCGGCGTTCTTCATCGACTGCGCAGCCAAACCGGCATTCCCTTGCGCCGTCAGTGGCAGGATCAACGCGATGCGGACCTGGCCGTCGGCTCCCTGCGCGGCAGCGGCGGGCTCACCGGCCGGCGGCAGCGTACCGCCGCCACCCAACTGGGTAGTGCATGCGGCAACCAATAGGCCTGTCGCGACAACAGACAGGCCCAAGCGCATGTGACGCCACACGCGCGCGATCGCCCCCTCACGCGACATCCCCAACATGGTCGCTCCCCACGCGACAGTTCTATGTCAGTCGTAACTGGTATCGCCGGAAAAGTTAAGGCCATGAAACGGCGTACGGTTTTGTTCCCGATGACGCGCCGAAGACGCCCGTCTAGAGTGCCAATCATGGCAAGCGATGCCAAAACGAGACCGCGCCTTTACGCACCTTTCGGCGTTTCGATGGAGTCCGGCAAGGTTCCACCCGGCCTGTACCTTGTCGCCACACCTATTGGAAATCTGGGCGACGTCACACTACGGGCGCTTGAAACTCTTGCTGGCGCCGACGTTATCGCCTGCGAAGACACACGCGTGACTCGCAAGCTTACCGAACGCTACGGAATCACGACGCCGCTTACGGCCTATCACGAGCACAATGCCGCCGAGGCACGCCCGAAGTTGCTTTCGCGCCTTGCCGAAGGCCAATCAGTTGCACTTGTCTCGGATGCCGGCACCCCGCTGATCTCCGATCCCGGTTACAAGTTGGTACGCGCCGCCCGCGAGGCCGGTTATCAGGTTACGGCCTTGCCCGGCGCGTCGGCCGTGCTCGCCGCATTGACGGCTTCCGGACTGCCGACGGACCGCTTTTTCTTCGAAGGATTTCTGCCACCAAAGCAAGCCGCACGGCAAAAACGAATAGCCGCGCTCGCCAATACTCAGGCGACGTTGGTGCTGTTCGAGGGCGGATCACGCCTGACTTCGACATTGGCCGACCTTGCGGCAACACTCGGACCACGCGCCGCAGCAATCTGCCGCGAGCTAACAAAATTGCACGAAGAAGTGAGATATGAGAATCTTGACGTGCTGGCGCGGCTTTACGCGAACGGCGCGGAAACGCGCGGCGAGTTCGTGGTCCTCGTCGCGCCACCGGCCGAGGAGCAACGCGCGGACGACATCGATGCGCTACTCAAGCGCGCGCTATCGCGCGTGTCGGTCAAGGACGCTGTCGGCGAGGTCGCTGTCGCGACCGGACGTCCGCGGCGCGAGATCTACCAACGCGCGCTCGCTCTGACCAAAGACGACGAGAATGGCGCACAGTGAATTGCCGCCACGTTCCGGAAGGCGTGAGCCGAGACCGAAGCGGCAGGCGGCGTTTCGCGTCGGTATTTCGGCCGAAAGCCGCGCGGCTGCGTTCCTTATCGCGAAAGGATTCCGTATTCTGGTACGGCGGTGGCGAAGTCCTCTCGGCGAGATCGATATCATTGCAAGACGGCGCCGACTTCTGGTTTTCGCCGAGGTGAAAGCCCGACCAACTATCGACGAAGCAGCCGAGTCGGTGAATGTACGGCAACGCCGGAGAATTGCCGCCGCAGCTGAGATCTGGCTTGCGGCCAACCTCGACGATTCAATCCGCGACATCCGGTTCGATGCGATTTTGGTGGCACCGGGGAAGATTCCGCAGCACATCCCGGCCGCATTCGACGTGTGACTATGCGCTCAGCCGCTCGAAGAACTGATCGACCTGGGCGCGAATGCGACTCGCAGCACCGCCGAGATCATCCGCCACCGCCTTGACCGCTGCGGCGCTCGAGCGCGTGTCCTGCGTGGCCGCTCCCATAATGTTGACTTCCTTGGCCGTCTCCACGGTGCGTCTCGCGGCGATCTCGACACCGCGTGCGATTTCCTGCGTAGCAGCACCCTGCTCCGTCACGGCGGCCGCAATCGCGCTGCTGATATTGCCGATCTCGCGGATCGTCTGTTCGATGCCGGTGATCGCGGCAATCGAGCGCTGTGTCGCGCGTTGCATGCCTGCGATCTGAGCGCCGATTTCCTCTGTGGCGCGGCTTGTCTGCCCGGAGAGCGCTTTCACCTCGCCGGCAACGACGGCGAAGCCGCGACCCGCCTCTCCGGCACGCGCCGCCTCAATCGTAGCATTGAGTGCAAGCAGGTTCGTCTGCTCGGCAATATCCGTGATGAGCTTGACGACATCTCCAATACGCGCGGCCGCTTCATCAAGCTCTTTGACTGCGAGGTTCGTCGATTCGACCTCGTTCACGGCTTTGGTTGCGATCGCATTGGACTGTGCAACCTGCCTGTCGATCTCGTTCACCGAGGCGGACAACTCGTCGGCCGCTGAGGCGATGTCCCGCACATTGCTGCTGGCTTCCGACGAGGCTTCTTCGGCGCGCGACGTCTTGCTCAGGGCGTTGTCCGCTGCGGCCGCCAGCTGTGTCGATGCTGCGAGCATCTCGTCGGAAATACGGCCGAGCTCGGCCAGTGTAGCTTCGACCTCTGCCGAGAAGTGAGAGATCTCGCTAGACATTTTCTCTTGCCGGCGGGTGCGGAAATCGGCGTCGCTGCGCACTGTACGAGTGAGTTCCTCATTGCTGCGCATGGCGTTCTGAAAGACGCCGATCGACTTCGCCAGCGCGCCGATTTCGTCGGAGCGGTTGCTGAACGGTATCGCGATCGAGCCGTCGCCGGCCGCGACGGCCTGTGTGACGTTCGTTATTTCAGTGATCGGCTTTATTACGCTGCGCGCTATCGTCAGTGCCCCCGCTATTGCAAGGATAACCGCAAAGCAGGCCAGCACACTGAGCAGCATCGCCGTTCGATCGATGCCCTCATCGATCCGGGGTATAGATCTGACTCGCCCGGTCGGAATAGTGCTGACTTAGCTTCTCGAGATCCTTGCTCAGCTCGGCACGGACCTGCGTCGGTAGATTCTTTTCGGCCCATTCGCGTGCAGCCTGTGGCCCGGATTGCTTGGCGAGCGGCGCCAATTTGTATAGTGCATCCTGATAACCGGTAATACGGACGGCAAAATTACTGAACGCCAAGGCGTCGTTATTGCGGACGCTGCGCTGCCAATCACCGATGACAGAGCTGATTTGATCGGTGACCTTCACCAGCGAGTCGGCATATTTCGCGGCCTCGGCGTGATCCGAAGACATATAGATTCCACGCGTCTCCATCGTGCTCGCATAAATTAGCCCGTTGATCCGCTCGACGTTCCAGCTGCCCGCATTGGCGGACTCAAATTCTTCCGTCAGCGCTGCATGACGATGGGCGTTCGACACCGCGACCATCGACAGCGCCACGGTAGTGGCGGCCACTAGCGCAAAGATCGTATAGAGTCGCGCCGCAATCGAAAGCTTGGGCAGATTCACCAGTCGGCCCCCGGCCATGCAAGACGTCCCGAAGCCGCTATACTGCGGATAATTTGTTAACGCTTTGTTCGCCTGTAGGTAGTCATGAGCCTGAAAATCGCCGTTCAAATGGATCCGATCCAACGGATCAACATCAAAGGCGACTCGACATTCGCCTTGCTCCTGGAAGCCCAAAAACGCGGCCACAAGCTGGCTTATTACACGCCTGACCGGCTCGCTTTGCTCAATGGACGGGTTTTCGCACAGATCGAGTCACTCAGCGTACGCGATATTGCAGGCGACCATTTCGCCTTGGGTGAGCCGCGGCGCACCGAGCTCGCGGAATTTGACGTGGTGCTGCTGCGCCAGGACCCCCCATTCGACCTCGCCTATGTCACAACGACCCACGTGCTCGAACGCATCCATCCCAAGACGCTGGTAATCAATGATCCGGCAAGTGTGCGCAATGCACCCGAAAAGATGTTCGTCACTGAGTTTCCGGACCTGATGCCCCCAACACTGGTCTCGCGCGACCTCGCCGAGATCAAAGCGTTCCGCGCTGAACATGGCGACATCGTCATAAAGCCGCTCTACGGCAAAGGCGGCGAAGCCGTATTTCGGATCGCGCGCGAGGATCTCAACTTCGGCTCGCTGTTCGACCTGTTCACGGCGACCTTTCGCGAGCAATGGGTCGTGCAGAAGTTTTTGCCGAACATCAAAAACGGCGACAAACGGATCATACTGGTCGATGGGGAATATGCCGGGGCCGTAAATCGGATACCGGCGGCGGACGATCTGCGCTCCAACATGGTTCGAGGGGGCGTGCCGGCCGCCACCGAACTGACGAAACGCGAGGCTGAGATCTGCAAGCGGATCGGCCCGGCTCTGCGTGATCGCGGGCTGCTCTTTGTCGGCATCGACGTGATCGATGGTTTTCTCACCGAGATCAACGTCACCTCGCCGACCGGAATCCGCGCCATAAAGAATCTCGGCGGTCCCGATGTGGCAGCGCTGATCTGGGAGAAGATCGAGGCGAAGCGGCGCGCAAAATCATGAGCGTCGCGCTCACCATCGCAACAACCGACTACGATCACTTTCGCGATTTTCGTTTTGGGCTGGTGCGCGCCGAAGGGATCGAAGTCAATTGGCTCACGCTCGGGCACCACGAAATTTTTTCGCGTTTCACCTTTAATCGCGAATGGGACATATCCGAGCTTTCGTTCGCCAAATTCTCGGCGCAGGTGACGCGCAAAGATTCCGACATCATCGGTTTGCCGGTTTATGCCTCACGTCTGTTTCGTTTTGCTTCGTTTTACGTGAACCGCAAGGCCGGCATTAAAACGGCAATGGATTTGCGCGGCAAACGCGTGGGCGTTCCCGAATGGGCGCACACGGCCGCCGTCTATATGCGCGGCTGGCTGATGCACGAGGCCGGTGTCGGGCTGTCCGACATCGACTGGATACAAGCCGGTACCAACGAAGCCGGCCGCATCGAGAAGGTTGAGTTGTCGCTACCCAAAGGCGTGCGGCTTACCAGCATGCCGGAGAAGACGCTCAGCGGCATGATCGCCTCCGGCGAACTAGACTGCGTCATCATTGCGCGTCCGCCGAATTCGTTCCGTGAGAAACACCCGGACGTGGTGCGTCTTTTTCCCGATTATGAATCCGAGGAACGGCGCTACTACGAGGAGACCCGCGTCTATCCGATCATGCATGTCATCGCGATGCGCAAGGCGATACTCGACGGAAGGCCGTGGGTCGCGCGCAATTTGTACAACGCATTTGAAGAATCAAAACGGCGCAGCCTCGAGCGCATTCTCGACCCGGCCGTCTCTCGCTACCCGGTACCGTGGCTGACGGCCTATACCGCCCGCATGCAACAGATCTTTGGCGGCGACACGTTCCCCTACGGAATAGAGCCAAACCGGCCTACCTTGGAGTTGTTCCTGCGCTACGCACACGAGCAGGGCATCGCGCATCGTCTCGAGAAGCCGGATGATATTTTCCCTGCCGGTATCATGGCCTCGGTGAAAGTCTGACTACTTAGTGGCGCGCTTGGCCGCCTCAGCGCGGATGTCCGGTGCCGTCATCGTCGTAAGGTCGAAGGGCGCCTTGAGATTGCCGGCCTTTACCAGCTCGTTCTGCATCCAGTTCAGCTTGTCGATCGGCAACGTCATCGACGGATCGATGGCATGGCGATTGATCGCGTCGTCAAAAGCGTATGCAGGACGCGGATCATCCGGTTTGGCGTGAATTGCTGATTGCGTGAGTCTGATCGTCTCGTCACGATGGCTGACGGCAAATTTGAGCGCCTCCATCTGCGCAGCAATAAAGCCGATTGCATCGGCTCGCCTTGCTGCAATTGTCTTGCCGGTCATGCTCAGGCACAGCCGTACATAATTCGGCAGCACATCGTGGCCATAGACCAGCATTTTCACCTCTTTCGGCGCGACCGCCATGAATTCAGCTGCGACGATCCCAGCGTCGGCAACACCGGCCGTGACGGCCTTGTATCGATCGAGGTCGCCACCGAGATTGGCAAAACGCACATCGGACGCGGGCACCTTGTGCTGCTCGAGAATGGCGTTGATGAGGAGGTTCGGCAGCGATCCCGGGGCTGCCACCGCAATCGTTTTGCCCTTGAGATCTTCGACCTTGGTGATCGTTGATTTCACCATCAGTCCATGCGGTACACCCGGCCAGTCGCACCCGATGATCTTGATGTCCGCACCGCGTGCGCCCGCAAGAATTGCAGCACCCGGGCTCGACTCGATGCTGTCGACCTCACCGGCCAGTAGGGCCCTGTGCGCGAGCGCGCCGTTCTTCATCGGGACGATTTCAAGCCTGAGGCCATGCCCCGACGCAAAGTCGCGCTCGCCAACCATGAGCATGAAGCCGGCATCGCCCTTCGGCTCGATCACCACGTGTTTCCACGGCTTCAGCTCCGCCGCTGATGCGGAAGCCCCGAGTACAGCCATGGCGAAGGCCACAAAATATCGAGCCATCATCGTCGATCCTCCTATTTTTCTTTTGAACCATGATCATCGGCCAAACGGCTGAGATCAATCCGTGTCGTGACTGATCCGGAATTCTTGCTTCAGTATCCCGCTTCCGATACTACTTTCACGAGTATCCGGAAATACGAGGTTGCATGATCCGGCGAGTGGCGACCGTTGCATTCGAGGGCATCGAGGCGCGCGCTGTCGACGTGCAGGTGCAGGTCGCACCAGGGTTGCCCGCTTTCAATATCGTCGGACTTCCGGACAAGGCCGTATCTGAAGCCAAGGAGCGCGTCCGCGCCGCATTGATCGCGTCCGGCCTCGCACTGCCGGCACGCCGCATCACCGTCAATCTCGCTCCCGCAGATCTGCCGAAGGAAGGCAGCCACTATGATCTTCCCATCGCGCTCGGGCTGATGGGGGCAATCGGCGCCATTCCGCATGACGCGCTGAGCGGATTCACGGTGCTGGGCGAACTTGCACTGGATGGCTCGATCGCTCCCGTCGCGGGCGTGCTGCCCGCAGCAATCGGCGCAAACGGACGCGGTCAAGGCCTGATTTGCCCAGGCGCCTGCGGATCCGAGGCGGCCTGGGCAAGCCCCGAGATCGAGATCATTGCCGCGCATTCGCTGATCCAGCTCGCCAACCATTTCAAGGGCACGCAGGTACTCACGCGCCCACACCCGAAAATTCACGAGCGTGAAAATGCGTCGATCGACCTTTCGGATATCAAGGGACAAGAAAGCGCAAAGCGTGCGCTCGAGGTCGCTGCCGCTGGCGGTCATAACTTGCTTATGATCGGTCCGCCCGGCGCCGGAAAATCGATGCTGGCCGCGCGGCTGCCAACGATATTGCCTCCGCTGTCGCCTGCCGAGTTGCTCGAAGTCTCGATGATTGCATCGATCGCGGGCGTGATCGAAGACGGCGCACTGACGAATCGCCGGCCATTTCGTTCGCCGCATCATTCCGCATCAATGCCGGCGCTTGTCGGCGGCGGCCTGCGGGCACGGCCGGGTGAAATCTCGCTTTCCCACAATGGCGTTCTTTTTCTCGACGAGCTGCCGGAGTTTTCCGGCCAAGTGCTCGACTCGTTGCGTCAGCCGCTTGAGACCGGAGAAGTTGCAATCGCGCGCGCCAACCATCGCATCACATATCCGGCACGCTTCATGTTGGTGGCGGCAATGAATCCCTGTCGATGCGGACGTGCGAGCGATCCCGGCTTTTTCTGCAAGCGCGGAGCAAACGAGCGCTGCGCCGCCGAATATCAGGGCCGTCTCTCGGGCCCACTGCTCGACCGCATCGACTTGCATATCGAAGTACCTGGCGTCACGGCCGCAGATTTAATTTTGCCGGCGCCGGCCGAAGGCAGCCGTGAAGTCGCCGCGCGCGTGGCTCGGGCGCGGGATATCCAAGCCGCACGCTACTCCACATTGGGCCTGGAAAATGTCCGGACGAATTCGCAGGTAAGCGGGCCCGTGTTGGAACAGGTTGCCCGCGCCGATCCTGCTGGATTGACGCTTCTGCGCGACGCAGCAGATTCGATGCGCTTGTCGGCGCGCGGCTATCATCGGGTGTTGCGAGTAGCGCGAACGCTCGCCGATCTGGACGCAGCCGAATCAGTCGGCCGTGCACATCTTGCCGAGGCATTGTCCTATCGGGCGCTTGTGGACGATGCGCGCCGTGCCGCGT
The DNA here is from genome assembly GCA_035703125.1 of Pseudolabrys sp. Classification (GTDB taxonomy): domain Bacteria; phylum Pseudomonadota; class Alphaproteobacteria; order Rhizobiales; family Xanthobacteraceae; genus Pseudolabrys. The sequence continues at coordinate 24,666 of DASSYU010000437.1, forward strand.
AGTTCATCCCGTTGTCGGCGCACGAACGTGCGCCATTAATAATGCATTTACCACGTTCACGCGAACGGTAGGCACGCGGTTAATTGAGAATAAATTTGCAACGTTCCCGGCGCCAAATGGCTTCCGACCGCGGGCACTCGACACTTCCGATCGCGAACCCCGCGACGCTGGGACCATGCAGGGCGCGGGAATCCATATCGCCAGCTACGTTTTCGCCGCCGGCGCCCTGCTCACCGGCATCTTCGCGACATTTATCGTCACTCGGTATCGCGCGGCCAAAAACCGGCAGCGCATGCTGGAAGAACAAATCGAAGATCTGTCGGACCGCCTCTGGGAGGTGCGTGAAGCGGAAGAGCGCGCGCGCAGCCTGCTGGAGGCGCAAGGCGACATTATCGTCCGGCGCGACAGTTCGGGCCGGATCACTTATGCAAATGATGCTTTCTGCGAGCTTGCTGGCAAGTCGCGTGAGGTTCTGATTGGTAGCGCAACGGAGCTGCCTGTTCGTGACCGTGGTGCCGTTATCGTCCAGCCCGACGGGACCCGGATACACGACGAAAAGGTTGAATTTGATCACGGTGTACGCTGGATATCCTGGCGAGAGGTCTCCATACGCAGCGACAGCGGAACGGAAGTTCAGGGCGTCGGGCGGGACGTTACAAATCGCGTGGAGGCTGAACAGGTGCTCACGCTTGCACGCGATCAAGCCGAAGCTGCCAGCCGGACCAAATCACGCTTCCTCGCCACCGTCAGTCATGAGATTCGCACGCCACTCAACGGCATGCTTGGCATGGCCGACTTGCTGCTCGACACGCCGCTGACACCTGAGCAGGTGACATACACGAAAGCTGCAAAAACCTCCGGTGAGACGTTACTGACATTGATTGAGGAAATTCTCGACTTCTCAAAAATTGAAGCCGGCAGACTCGATATTGAATCGCGCCCATTTGCACTCGCATCCATGATCGAGGAATCTGTCGAGCTAATGGCTCCGCGTGCCCAAGCAAAAGGAATCGAAATCGTTTCCTATGTCGACGAGCGCGTTCCGACAAACGTAATCGGCGATGTTGCCCGTCTGCGTCAGGTTCTGCTTAACCTGCTTGGCAACGCGGTGAAGTTTACCGAAAACGGCGGCATCGGAGTCGTTGTTGAGTCAGGAGATCGCGAAAACGAGATTCGTATTGAGGTTCGCGATACCGGCATCGGAATAAGCCAAGACGATCTACCGCGTATTTTTCATGATTTCGAGCAGGCCGACGGCTCCCCGACGCGAAAATACGGCGGCACCGGCCTGGGGCTTGCAATCTCCAAGCGTATCATCGAGCGCATGAACGGGTGCATCGATGTTACGAGCCAACTCGGTGTCGGTTCGACCTTCAGCATCAGCGTACAGCTATTGCCGGTGGACACAGAGGAACCAACGGTCGTCGCCCCTGAACTCAATCGCTCGGCCGTCATGATCGTTGCGACAGCGGAAATCGAGGCATCATTGCTCGCACGCCGGCTTGGGCGATGGGGCGCCAGCACCTGCGCGGTGATCGACGAGAAGATTGCCGCGGCCCTGCTGCCGGAACGGCCGTGGGATGCACTGCTTATTGATTATCCGCTCGCGCGAGCCATGACGGAGAACTGCGACCTCACCAGGCTCCATATACCCAAGCGCATCGCAATGATCCGACCGAGCGAGCGCCATGAGTTGCAGGCGCTGAAAGCAGCCGGCTTCACCGGCTACCTCGTCAAGCCGGTGCGTGCCGCATCGCTGGCGGCGCGTCTTGCCGTCACTGACACGTTCGAGCATTCGGCAAGCGAAGTCGCCGCCGAAGCAGCCGACGCCTCGTCTCGCCCAGTCAAAGGTTTGTCGATCCTGGTTGCCGAAGACAACGAAATTAATGCGCTGCTGGCGCGCGCGCTCCTCACGCGACTAGGCCACCGTCCTATCATCGCCGTGAATGGTGAGGCAGCCGTTGAGTCTTGGCTGGCAGCCCGTGCATCCGGCTGCCGATACGATCTTGTGCTGATGGACCTGCAGATGCCGGGTATCGATGGATTGGAAGCCGCGCGCCGGATCCGTGCAGCTGAGGCTCAAGCGAGCGACTCCCCCACGCGCATGATTGCGTTGACTGCCAACGCCCAAACGGAGGATCGCGAATCAATTTTCAATGCTGGCCTCGACGGGCTGTTGCTCAAGCCGCTTGATCGTGAACGGTTGCGCGAAATCCTCGATACCGCTTGCGGACCCGGTACCAACCCGCTTGCGGCGTGACGCCGGCTTCCCCACATTGTCATAATTCCGTGTCCGGCCCGTGGTGTAGGGGTATCACGCGTTACCAATACGATTCGGGCGTCCGGATTTCACAGTCAAAGTCGCCGAGCAAACCTAAATACAGGATCGTGAATGCTTATGGCCATTCCCGCCCCCTTTCAGCCGCCACGCAGCCTGTCCGAGCGCCTGCGGCCGACCCCGGCAAGCCCCGGCATACCGCGACTTATTTCGTCATTGCAGGCGTACGGCGGCCTACGCGCATCGGCGACGCGCGGTCACCGGCCTTCGCGGCCAATGGGCCGGATCGGCACATTGGAAGTACGGCTGGCCCAGACTGCCGCGGAGGTACGTCAGGCTCAAAAAATTCGCTACCAGGTTTTCTATCAGGAGGGGTCCGCGGTTCCCAATCCCACTCGACTCCTCGCACGGCGCGACATCGATGGGTACGACGCAATATGTGACCACCTGCTCGTGGTTGATCATGCCACGCGCGACCATAGTGCACTGAACCGGCCAGCCGTGGTCGGCACCTACAGGCTGCTGCGCCAACCCTTTGCCGAGGAGTATGGCGGATTCTACACCGCCGGCGAGTTTGACATTAGCGCTCTCATCGCGCGTCACAACGGCCTGCAATTCCTCGAGCTCGGCCGCTCCTGTGTGCTTTCGCATTACCGCAACAAACGCACGGTCGAACTTCTCTGGCACGGTATTCACGCCTACATCTTGCAAAACCGATGCGATGTAATGTTCGGATGCGCGAGCCTCGATGGCACCGATCCGAAGCAGCTGGCGCTTCCGCTGTCGTTTCTTCATCACTATGCCTGCGCGCCAGAGTCATGGCGTGCGACGGCGCTGCCCGAGCGTTACGTTGAGATGAATCGGGTGTCGAAAGAGGCGATCGATCCGAAAGCGGCGCTGCGCGCGCTTCCTCCGTTGATCAAAGGGTACTTGCGGCTTGGCGCCTATATCGGCGACGGTGCGGTGATTGACTACGAATTCGGCACCACGGATGTGCTGATCGTTCTGCCCGTATCGGCGATCAAGCAACGCTATCTGGAGCATTTTGATCTTAGCCATCGCGCGGCCTGATCAAAGCTTCCTCAGCGAGACCTCTTCGACAAGGTGGCTCTCGCTCTTCTTCAAAATAAGATCCGCGCGTTGCCGCGTCGGCAGAATATTTTCGTGCAGGTTGACGAGATTGATGCGCGACCAAATCGATGACGCCGTTTCGGTCGCCTCTTTGTCCGACAGATTTGAATAGCGGTGGAAATAGGATTTCGGATCACGAAACGCGGTACTGCGCAACGTCAAAAAGCGGTCCACGTACCAGGATTTTAACACAACTTCATCAGCGTCGAGATAAACGGAAAAATCGAAAAAGTCCGAAACGAACGGAATGGCTTTGCCATCCTTCGGCAGCCGGCCAGTTTGCAGAACGTTGAGACCTTCGACGATGAGAATGTCGGGCCGATCGATTTCGATCCACTGGTTGGGTATTACATCGTATACGAGGTGCGAATAGATGGGCGCGCGTGCCGGGCGACGCCCGGCCTTCACGTCGGACAGGAACCGCAGCAACGCCGGAAGATCGTAGCTTTCGGGAAAGCCTTTCTTTTCCATGAGGCCTTCCCGTTCCAGGACGGCATTCGGAAAAAGAAATCCATCCGTCGTGATGAGATCGACCTTCGGCACGTTCGGCCAGCGCGCCAGCAGCGCTTGCAGTACCCGAGCTGTCGTTGATTTTCCGACGGCGACCGAACCCGCAACGCCGATGACATACGGCATCTTTGTATCTTCTGTTCCAAGAAATCGTTGCTGAGCGACGAACAATCTTTGCGGCGCCGCCACGTACATCGATAAGAGGCGTGAGAGCGGCAAATAAATTTCCTCAACTTCTTTCATGTCGAGCCGGTCGTGGAGCGAGCGCAGACGCGTGACCTCGTCCGGGGTCAGTGTCATCGGCGTGTCTTTGCGAAGTGCCGCCCATTCCGCGCGCGAGAAAGTGCGGTAGGGCGAGAGGTTTTGTTCGATGCGCTGTTCCATCACAACATCCGATCAGCGTGAGCGCGCGGATTTTTCCTCGTGCCCGCTCTGCGCCGTCCGTTTCTCGAGCGCCGCCTCGACGTCGGCCAATGTCACGCCGCGCGCTTCCAGCAGCACCAGCAGATGATAAAGAAGATCGGCCGCTTCGGCAGTAAGCCGGTTGTTGTCCTCCTGCACGGCGGCCAGGCCGGTTTCGATGGCCTCCTCGCCAAGCTTTTTAGCGCAATGAGCTACGCCCTTTTCGATCAGGGCGCGCGTATAGGATTCGGATGCGGTTGCCTTGGCGCGCTCATGAACCCGCTTTTCAAGGTCGGCCAACGTGAACTTGCTCATGTGCGGTCCTTTATCACCTCTCCCCGCCTGCGGGGAGAGGGCGGCGCGCTATGCATCCATGCGAATCGGCAAGCCGGCTTTGGCCATATAGGCCTTGGCTTCACGCACCGTATGCTCGCCAAAATGAAAGATCGAAGCGGCCAGTACCGCGGTCGCGTGACCGTCACGGATGCCTTCGACCAAGTGATCCAAGGAGCCAACCCCGCCCGAGGCGATGACCGGAACCTTAACGGCATCGGCCACTGCGCATGTGAGCGCAATGTCGTAACCAGCCTTGGTCCCGTCGCGATCCATCGACGTCAGCAAAATCTCGCCGGCGCCCAATGTCACGACTTCCTTGGCATAACTGACAGCGTCGAGGCCGGTCGGATTGCGGCCGCCATGCGTGAAAATTTCCCAACGGTCTTTTTCACCGATCTTTGAAACCTTCTTTGCATCGATAGCGACAACGATGCATTGGTCACCAAATTTTTCAGCTGCTTCCTTTACGAAGGTGCGGTGCGCCACCACTGCAGTATTGATCGACACTTTGTCCGCACCGCAGGTGAGCAGCCTGCGGATATCATCGACCGTGCGCACGCCACCACCGACGGTCAACGGCATGAAGCAGGCCTCGGCCGTGCGCGTGACCACGTCGTAGATCGTATCACGGTTTTCGTGACTCGCCGTGATATCGAGGAAACATAGCTCATCGGCGCCGGCGGCGTCGTACGCAATCGCAGCCTCGACCGGATCGCCCGCGTCGCGCAAATCGACGAAATTCACGCCCTTGACGACCCGGCCGTCTTTCACATCGAGACAGGGAATGATGCGAACCTTGAACATCAGGTCGCCGTCCTTGCTGCACGAATGAGCCCGAGTGCTTCCGCGGCGTCGAGTCGCCCGTCGTAGAGCGCGCGGCCGGCGATCGCGCCAGCAAGCCTTCTTGCGCGCGGAGCAAGCAGCGCCCGGATGTCCTCGATCGACGCGAGACCGCCTGACGCAATTACCGGAATTGAAATCGCTTCCGCGAACGCAATCGTGGCATCGAGGTTTAGTCCCTGCAACATGCCATCGCGTGCGATATCGGTGCAGACAATCGCTGAAACTCCGACGTCTTCAAAACGACGCGCGATGTCGAGCATCGACAATTCAGAGGTCTCCGCCCAGCCTTGCACCGCCACTTTTCCAGCGCGTGCGTCGAGTCCGACCGCGATTCGCCCCGGATAGTCGCGCGCGGCTTGTTTGACGAAAGGTGGATCACGCACGGCGGCAGTTCCGATAATGACACGGGTGACACCTTTCTCCAGCCACGCTTCGACGGTCGCAGTATCGCGGATTCCACCGCCTAGTTGGACGGGGATACTGACCGCCTCCAGGATACGATCAACGGCTGCACCGTTCATTGGCTTGCCGGCGAACGCACCATCAAGGTCGACAATATGAAGATATTCGAAACCCTGTTGCTCGAATGTGCGCGCCTGTGCGGCAGGCTCGCGATGGAAAACAGTGGCGCGCGCCATATCACCCTGCTCAAGACGAACAGCCAATCCTTCCTTGAGATCGATCGCAGGAAAAAGAATCACGGCTTCCACTTCAAAAAATTCGCAATTAGTGCGAGGCCAAGCCGTTGGCTTTTTTCCGGGTGGAATTGCGTACCAATCATGTTGTCGCGCCCGACAACGGCCGTGATCGGTCCGCCATAGTCGGCCTGCGCGATAAGGTCGGAATCTTTTGCTGTTTTCAGCTCATACGAGTGCACGAAATACGCGTGCAAACCCTTCGAACCGAGCGGAATTCCGGCAACCACCGGATGATCCGTCAGCATGTTGAGCGTATTCCATCCCATATGTGGAATCTTCAGGGTGGGATCGGACGGTGCGATGCGGTCGACCTCGCCCGATATCCAACCAAGACCAGGCGTGATCCGATATTCGCGTCCTCGTTCGGCCATTAATTGCATGCCAACGCATATTCCGAAAAACGGTTTGCCCTTCCTGCGCACAGCCTGCTCAAGCGCATCGATCATCCCAGGAATTTCATCTAGTCCACGCCGACAATCTGCGAAAGCACCGACCCCAGGCAGAACAATACGATCGGCTCGCGAGACGGCGTCGGGATCGCCGGTCACGACAACCGGCTGGCCTTGCCCGCTTTCGCGTGATGCACGCTCAAAAGCTTTTGCAGCTGAATGCAGGTTACCGGAACCGTAGTCGACAATTGCAACGCTCACCTTTGGCCTCCCGGCTCCGGAAACAGGCCAATGACGTCGGATGGTGAAGGCGGCCCTCGCCGTACCGGAGCCGAATATCTCGGTTCGGTTGCAGGAACTGAAGGCGCATCGGCCGCGTGCTTTTGCCACTCCGCAAAAAAGCGGCGTTCCGCGGTTTCAGCATCCTCGGCGACCACAAAACCGAGCGTGGCCCAACCGCGGCGATTCAAGGTCCACCTCCAGATACTCGAGGCCTCGAATCCCATCAGCAGCGCGATTAGCAGCGCGACGATCAACTGGGTACTCGAGGACACACGCGCAAAAGCGAATCCGAAACTGAGGGCGCCATAGCCGACAACATAAATGAGCAGAGCCAGCCAGAGCCGATGCAACAGCAGCCACAGCGGTGCCAGTACAAATGCCCAGAAATGGAATCCATCACGCACGAACATAAAACGTTCGGGCGAGCTCGCTGCGTCGCTCAGGGACGATGGCGCGTGTACGGTATAAGTGGGCATCGCTCTACTTTAACTAACGTCATCCTTTGAATTTCGCTCAGGATGACGGCAACAATTCGATCACCCGCCGAGCGAACCCTTCGTGGACGGCACCTCATCTTTGGCGCGCGAATCAATGGCAACGGCCGCCCGCAACGCGCGCGCCAGGCCCTTAAAGCAGGACTCGGCGATATGATGGTCGTTCGTGCCGTACAGCACTTCGGCATGCAATGTAATTCCAGCGTTCATCGCAAAGGCCTGGAACCACTCCTGCACAAGTTCGGTGTCAAACGCGCCGACCTTGTCGCGCACGAATTCGGCCTTGAAGACCAGGAATGGCCGACCGGAAATGTCGATCGCCACCCGCGTCAGTGCCTCGTCCATCGGCACGTGCACGTCGGCATATCGTGTAATCCCTTTCATATCGCCGAGTGCCTGCTTGATGGCCTGCCCGAGCGCGATGCCGACATCTTCGGTGGTATGGTGGTGGTCGATGTGCAAGTCGCCTTTGGCCTTGACCGTGATGTCGATGCGTGAATGTCGCGCGAGCAGATCGAGCATATGGTCAAGGAAGCCTATCCCGGTCGCAATCGACGCGCGGCCTGCTCCATCGAGATCGATTTCAACCTCGACGTCGGTTTCCTTGGTCTTGCGCTTAACGGCGCCCTTGCGCATGCGGAAATCCTTTATTCGCGCGCCTTTTATCAGGGGTTTAGGGGATTCGCCACAGCGTTGCGAACGGTTTGCAAATACGGCACGCCATGACTAGATGACGCGGATCGTGGGGCTTAACCGTATGTCACCAAACGAACTTCCCTCCTGGCATGGCACAACCATCCTGACCGTCCGCAAGGATGGTTTGGTCGTTATCGGCGGCGATGGCCAGGTTTCGATTGGCCAGACCATTGTCAAATCCAATGCAAAAAAAGTCCGGCGCCTTGGCAAGGGCGACGTAATTGGTGGCTTTGCCGGTGCCACCGCGGATGCATTCACCTTGTTCGAGCGGCTGGAAGCCAAGCTCGAGCAATACCCGGGCCAGCTTACCCGCGCGGCAGTCGAACTAGCCAAGGATTGGCGAACCGACCGCTATTTGCGCCGTCTCGAAGCGATGATGATTGTTGCCGACGCGAATGTCTCATTGGTCCTCACCGGCACCGGCGACGTGCTGGAGCCAGAAAATGGCATCATGGGAATTGGCTCCGGTGGCAACTATGCACTCGCCTCGGCGCGCGCGCTGCTGGACGGGCCGCTCGATGCCGAGCAGATCGTGCGGAAGTCGCTCGACATCGCGGCGGAGATTTGCGTCTTCACCAATCGCAATGTCACCGTCGAGACCTTGAAGTCGTGAGCGAAGGCGTGCGGTCTTTCCTGCCGCCGGCTAAACCTGAAACTAGATACCAACCATGACCGACTTCTCTCCCCGCGAAATCGTCTCCGAACTCGATCGCTATATCGTCGGCCAGGGCGACGCAAAGCGCGCGGTTGCAATCGCGCTGCGTAACCGCTGGCGGCGGTTACAGCTTGATGAAAGGCTGCGCGAGGAAGTGCTGCCGAAGAACATCCTGATGATCGGCCCCACCGGCGTCGGCAAGACCGAGATCTCCCGCCGGCTCGCGCGACTTGCTGGCGCGCCGTTTATGAAAGTCGAGGCAACCAAATTTACCGAAGTCGGATATGTCGGCCGCGATGTCGAGCAAATTGTGCGCGATCTCGTCGAGATCGGAATCGCGCTTGTGCGCGAGCGAAAACGCAAGGACGTCCAGGCACGCGCCGAACAGTCGGCGGAAGAACGCGTCCTCAACGCACTGGTCGGCCCCGGCGCAAGCCCTGCCACACGCGAGAGTTTCCGAAAGAAACTGCGAGCAGGCGAGTTGAACGACAAGGAGATAGAGATCGAAGTGCAAGCGGGCAGTGGCGGCATGCCGATGTTCGAGATACCCGGCATGCCGGGCGCACAGATGGGCGCAATCAATATCGGCGATATCTTCGGCAAACTTGGCGGCGGCCGTACAAAGACGCGCCGCGTGACTGTTCAAGAGTCGCATGACATATTGGTCAATGAAGAGTCCGACAAGCTGCTCGACACCGATCAGCTGGTGCAGGAAGCCATAAAGGCCGTCGAGCAAAACGGCATCGTGTTTCTCGACGAGATCGACAAGATTGCCGGCCGGGATGGGTTGCGCGGCGCCGATGTATCACGTGAAGGCGTGCAGCGCGACTTGCTGCCGTTAATTGAAGGCACTACTGTCAATACAAAGCACGGGCCGGTCAAAACCGACCACATTCTCTTCATCGCCTCCGGCGCGTTTCACATATCGAAGCCATCGGACTTGTTGCCCGAACTGCAAGGGCGGCTGCCGATCCGTGTCGAGCTCAAGGCGCTCACACGTGACGATTTACGCCGAATTCTGACCGAACCGGAAGCCTCGCTCATCAAGCAGTATATTGCGCTCATGAGCACCGAGGGCGTAACGCTTGAATTCGGCGAGGATGCCATCGATGCCATTGCGGACATCGCCGTCGCGGTGAATGCCAGCGTCGAGAATATTGGTGCCCGTCGACTGCAGACAGTAATGGAAAGAGTACTCGACGAAGTCTCGTTTGCGGCGCCCGATCGCTCCGGCGAACACGTCAAAATCGATGCGGACTATGTGGAGAAGCACGTCGGTGATTTGGCTAAAAATGCCGATCTGAGCCGATTTATTCTCTGATTCACGAACCGCCGCATTCAAGACGGCCTGGTTCTCCGCACCCGCACGTACAGCGCACCTTCGCCGCCGTGAGTGATGTGAGCTTCCTCAAATCCGATCACGAGCGCGCGGAATTCCGGCAGACTCAGCCACTGCGGTACCTTACGCTTGAGCACTCCTCGCTCACCCGCACTTCGGCCCCCTTTTCCGGTGATGACAAGGACGAGCCGCGCATCGCGCGCCCTCGCCATATGTAGGAACCGCAAAAGTGCCGTGTGCGCTTCGCTTTGGGTTAGGCCGTGCAAATCGAGGCGGCCGTCGATCGCTTCCTTGCCGCGAGCGACGCGCGTGCGCATGCGGCGCCCGAGCGGTGCAAGAGGCGGCGGTCGCCTGTTGGCTGCCGGTTCAACTGGCCGTGCTTTTGCAGAAGGTATTTCGATCTGCGAAACAACATGTTCCGCCGTCCCAACGTCTTCTGAGGTATCCGAATCCCGCAGCGGCGCAATCGATTTCGTGATCGCGGTCCACAATACCCGCTCTTCGGCAGAGAGGGCGCGACGCCGTTTGCCGTCGCCAGGCTTCATCGAGCTAATGGCGCCGCTTGGCAGGCTTTGCCGGCACGCTTCCGGTCGTGCTCGAACGGGCCGCGGCGGTAACGACCATTTTCGGGCGCGGTGCTGGAAGCGGGATACTCGTCACGCCGGCCACCGCACCGCCGCTTACAGCGACACTTTGTGGCACAAGCATCACGAACTGCCCATTCTGCTTGATACGTCCCGCAATGTGACTGATCTCTTCGCCATACCCGAAATAGATATCAGCGCGAGCCGGACCGACAATCGCTGACCCCGTGTCCTGCGCCACCAGCAAATGACGGAATTTTGTTTCCGGCTTTTCGCTCTCGATCGGAAACTCGGCATCGATCCAGACCGGCGTTCCATAAATATGGATCTTTTTGTCGACCGCCAGCGAACGGCCTGGGGTAAGTGGAACGCCCTGTGCGCCGATGCATTCGTCGTGTGCGCTCAATGAGGTTTCCTGAAAGAAAACGAAAGAACGGTTTTTCTGCCGCAGCGCTTTTCCTTCTTCCGGATTCGCCTCCATAAATTCGCGAATCTTGTCCATCGACATTTCTTCTTTTGAAACGATACCGCGGTCGATCAGGAATTTTCCAACGGGTGTATAAGGCATCCCGTTGCTTGCGATGTAATTAAGTCGCAGCAATTTTCCGCTATCGAGCTTCACGCGCGTGGAGCCCTGAATCTGGGCAAAGAAGGCGTCGATGGGACTTTTGACGTAGCAGATTTCCAAGTTCTTCCCTGCGAGGGCACCTTCCTCGATCTTGGTCCGGTCAAGCTCGGCAAAAACTTTGCTCTGACGTTTCTTCACGGTCTCAGCCGGTGCCGCGTAAATCGGAATGGAGTATTCGTCACTGGGAAAGCGCGAGCCGTCCACTTCCGGCTCGTAGTAGCCCGTGAAAAAGCCCTGCGTCTGGCCGGCCGGAATGACCCGCATCGGCTTGAAGTTATGTTCGAAAAAGACGCGCGCACGGTCGCGATCGATCTCACCCGCCGACACTGCGCGCTCGCACACCTTGAACAAGGCACCATAAAACGGCCGTGCAGTGCGCATCGCGCGTGTGCCGTTGAGAATAGCTTTGCAGCTCTTGAGAAAAGTGTCGAAGGCCGCTTTTTGGTCGTCGTCCTTCCAACCCTCAAGTTGGGCAAAGCTTACGGGCTCGGTCCGCGCGTTGCGCAAATGAACGCTGGTGGCCGATGCCGGGGTTATGGTGGCGGCGGTTATCGAGAGACCAAAGCAAAATCGAATGAGTGTGCGGAAAAGTGGCTCCGACATGCGCTCATTGCCCGGCTTCGGTGGCAATCAATTTCCAGTTCGGATCGCGTGCGCTGACGTCGCGTGCGAAGGTCCAGACATCAGTAATGTCGGTCACTTTCTCGGCATTCCCGTCGATGACCTTGCCGTCCTTGTCGCGCGTGACCGAAACAAGCTTCGACTGGAAGCGTACCGTCACCTGCGCATTGCGGCCACGTAGTTCGGCAGCTGTGATTTCGGCATTGTCAATCGATACGAACCGACTCTCCACCGTCTCGCCGCGCTTTTCCCGCTCTGCGATCGCGCTCTCAAAGCCATCATAGACCTCGCGAGCAAGAAGATTCTTCAACGTCCGTCGATCACCTTCAGCGTAAGCGTTGACGGTCATTTCATAGGCCGCACGCGCGCCGGTCAAAAAATGCTTGCCATCGAAACTTGAATCGGCGGCGGCAATAGCGTCGAGTCCCCCAGCAATGACTGAGCCGGTCTCAGCGACACCCTTCCATCGATCCGACGGACTCTCGACAGGATCCGTGGGCTTTGGTGCGGCCGTCTCCGTTGTCCGGTTGGGAAGCGCAACAACTTTTTCCGGTGCCGGTCGTACAGGCTCACGCGCCGAATACGGATCGTATGGCGGTCGCTCCCTGCCCGTCCGTTGACCCAATACGCTGCGCAGGCGCAGGAAAATGAACACCGCGAGCGCCAGAAAAATGATGGTATAGATATCGAACACGTCTCGCATGCTTTCGGCTACCGTGGCCACTCGCCCGCCGGATTTGCGTACGATCTGGCACCGTCAATCGGCGCCACCGCTATTGCATCCGCTGTTGGCCGCATCAATCCGTTGGGCCCGGCCTCGCGCCGGTGCTTCGGCGCAATTCAGGTCTCTCAGTCGAACCTTAGACGATCAGGACGCCTAGGCCAACATCGCACTGTCAGAGAAGCACCGATGAATGTGGCAAAATGGGTAATATTGGCGGTCCTCGCGCTGCCCATTCTGGAACTTGCCGCGTTCATTGCAGTTGTTGCGACAATTGGCTTCGGGTGGGCGTTAAGCTTGATATTAGCCGGATCGCTTTGCGGCGCTTTGATTTTGCGCCATGCCGGCAGCGGCCATGTGGCCCGCATTCGTGTCGCACTGGACCACGGTTCTCTTGCAGCCCTGCAGACAGACGCCTGGGGCGGCGCCACGCTGCTCGCGGGTATTTTACTGCTGATTCCGGGGTTTATTACCGACATTATCGCCCTGGTCTTGCTGGTCGGGTCGCTGCGTCGCGCCTTTGTCGGCACCGCGCCTCGACAAGAAGACGGAGTCGTCGATCTTGCGCCCGAGCAATGGCATCAGGTGCCTGACCCCTCATTGCCCGACCATCGCAAAGATAAGCGCCGACACTGATTGGCATCCATCCTTGTTCCCTCACCGACCCTATGATAGCCAACGCCGCGCGCGCTGTGGCGTGGTGTGAAGGAGCGTTTATGGCGACGACAAATGGGGGGCCGGCACAAGTCAGTCCAACACCGGGAGCCGGCCAAGAGCATCCGCAGCTCACCGTAGTTGCCCAGTACATCAAGGATTTCTCGTTCGAGAACCCAAACGCGCCGCAATCGCTCAATGTCCGGCAGGAACAACCGCAGATCGGAATTCAGATCAATGTGGGCGCGACGCCTTTGTCAGAAACAGACATTGAGGTTGTGATCAAACTGGATGGGAAAGCCGAGACGTCCTCCACATTGTTGTTTCGATTTGAGTTGGAATTCGCCGGGGTATTCCGAATTCGAAACGTGCCGCAAGAAAGTCTCAACCCGATCGTGATGATCGAATGCCCGCGTCTGCTGTTCCCGTTTGCGCGCGAGGTCATTGCGACTGCGGTCCGTAACGGCGGCTTCCCGCCGCTTCTGCTCGATCCTGTAGACTTCGTCACTCTGTATCGCCAGAAGATGGCCCAGGCGCAACCAACGCCGGCGTCCGCCGCGGGCAGCTGATCAAATACCCGCAGGCTGGTAGTAGCCCCACAACGCATTTTCGCCGAGGCCAGCAACAAAGTCGCGGTGCGCGGCGAGTTCCACCTCGCTCAACCGCGACGTCAACGGCTGAGGGCGCGTACGTAAGACAATTGCATCGTCAGGGCCGCTCGGCCGGCGCTCGCTCGATTCGGCAAGACCGAGCTGCGCCTGCCGTGCACCAATCAATTCGACGTAAACCTCGGCAAGTATCTCCGCATCGAGCAGTGCACCGTGCTTCGTCCGGCGCGAATTGTCGATGCCGTATCTGGCGCACAAGTCATCGAGT
>DASSYU010000587.1:0-2672 GCA_035703125.1 Pseudolabrys sp.
GCCCGTAGATCACGGTGAAGCGCAGCGCGCAGAGGTCGAGTGGAATCTTGCCCCACAGGCCACGCAGCACCATTTCCATCGCCGCCTTCGAGGCGCTGTAGGTGTTGTTCGGGCGCAACGGATAATTCTCGTCGACCGGCGCGCTCTCATGGAAGCTGCCGAGCGCCGCAGCCGACGAGCAGTAGATGAAGGCCCGGACGCCGGCGTCCATCGCGGCATAGAGCAGATTGAGACTGCCGAGCACGTTGATGGAGATGACCTCGACCGGATCGTCTGCCAGCACCATCGGGCCGGAGACACCGCCGGCGTGAATGATGTGAGTGATGTCTTCGTTTGCGAGCAGCTTGGTGAGCTTCGAGCGGTCCGAAAGGTCGTCCACGACTTGCGTCGTGGCGGATGAACGCGGATCGAGGCCGATCGCACGCTGCTTCTGTTCGGCGAGCAGTTTCATCACGGCTTTGCCGAGAAAGCCGCTTGCGCCCGTTACCAGTGTGACACTGTCCGCCATGCGCGCCCTAGACGATCTTTTTGCTGCGGAAATCGTCGATCTCTGTCGCGCTATATCCAAGGCCGCGCAGGATCTCGTCGGTATGCGCGCCCGGATCGGGAAGCGGCGAGACCACCTTCGCCGGCGTGCGCGACATGGTGATCGGCTGGCCGACCACGCGGACATCGCCGCGCGTCGGATGATGCAGCGTCTCGGCAATGCCGAGGTGCTGCACCTGCAGATCGGCGAAGACCTCGTCGACCTTGTAGATCGGCCCGGCCGGCACGCCCTGCTGCTCGAGCAGCTCGAGCCACCGTGCCGAGGGCTTTGTCTTGAAGATGTCGGCGAGCAGGGCGGTCAGCTTGGGCCGGTTGCGCAGGCGCATATCATTCGTGGCGTAGTCGGCCGCGGTGCCGAGCTCGGGCCGGCCGAGCGCGACGCACAAAGCCCGCCATTGGCCGTCGCCGCCGACGCCGAGATTGATGAAGCCGTCGGCGGTTGGAAAGACACCCATCGGCGTCGAGTAGGGGTGATCGTTGCCGGCCTGGCCGGGTGCAACGCCGTCAACGAGATAACGTGCGGCCTGGAAATCCATCATCGCGATCTGCGCCTGCAGCAGCGAGGTCTGCACCCACTGGCCGCGGCCGGATTGCTCGCGCTCGGCCAGCGCGATCAGGATTCCGGTCGCGGCAAACACACCGGCCGAGCTGTCGGCAACCGCAATGCCGGCCCGCATCGGTCCGGACCCCGGCATGCCCGTGACCCACATCAACCCGCCCATGCCCTGCGCGATCTGGTCGAACCCGGCGCGCATGCGGTAGGGGCCGCTCTGCCCGAAGCCGGAAATCGACGCGAGGATAATGCGCGGGTTCACCGCGCTCAGCGCCTCGTAGCCGATGCCCATGCGCTCCTTGACGTCGGGCCGGAAGTTCTCGACCACGACGTCGGCGTCCTTCACCAGCCGCATGAAGATCTCGTGCCCTGGTCGTTCCTTCAGATTGAGCGTCAACGACCGCTTGTTGCGGTGGAGATTGATCATGTCGTAGCCGTCGCGCGCGCCGCTGATCCCTTCGTTCGGGTCGACGCCTGACGGCGCCTCGATCTTGATGATGTCGGCGCCGAAGTCGCCGAGGATGCGGCAGCAGGTCGGCCCGGCGCGCACGCGCGACACATCGAGCACGCGGATATGCGCCAGCGCTTTCGAGTGCTCAGCCGTCATGCCAATCGTCCCTTGTAGGACGATATCACCTGGTCGCGGACCGCGGCGGGGATCCGCGCATGCCAGTCGCTGCGGTTTTGCACGGCTGCAGCCAGTGCGATCAGCGCGTGGTCCGCGTCCGGCCGGCCGACGATTTGCAGCGCGATCGGCAGCCCGCGATCGTCAAATCCGGCCGGAACCGCAACTGCGGGGAACCCGAGCACGTTGACGAAGCGCGTCCAGCGGCTGAGCTGGTAAAGCGTTTTCGGGTTGAACACGGGTGAGCGCGGATCGCATTCGCGTGCTGCGGGTGTTCTGGTCGTCATGATCGGCAGGGCAATCGCCTGCGCGTTCTGAAATATCCGCACGATAAAATCGGCCACAAGTTGCGGGCGCGCCGCAATACTCGCGGCGAGCGTTTCGTCATCGATCTCGAGCCCCTTGCGCAGGCGCTTCGTCAGGGTGACGTCGAGCATTCCGGAATCCATCAATGCGCGATGCGCGCGCGCGGCTTCCGCCTGCATGATCGTGAAGACCTGCAGGTTGAGGGCCTCGATGGCGGCGACGCCGTCGGTGCGGCTGAGCTCGATGCCGCAGCCGGCAATTGCGTCGATGGCGTTGCGGCACGCATTTGCGATCGGCGCCTCGGCAAGAACGAGAACATCCTGGACAACCGCAACCTCGCGGATGGGCTGAACTTCGCGTGGCGCAGACAGGATGTGGGCGGGCTCCTGAAGATCCGACGCGCTGCGGGCGAGGATGCCGATCGTGTCCAGGCTCGGGGAGAGGGGCATCGCGCCGGCAAGCGGCACGGCGCCGTAGGTCGGCTTCCATGAGGTGACACCACAGCAATGCGCCGGAATGCGCAGCGAGCCGCCGGTATCGGAGCCGAGCGCGAAGACCGCGGAGCCGCTGGCAACAGCGACCGCGGAGCCCGACGACGAACCGCCGGTGACGTAGTCGAAATTCCAGGGATTCTTCGGCGCG
>DASSYU010000385.1:0-2696 GCA_035703125.1 Pseudolabrys sp.
GTGCGCGCCAGTGTCCGGCAACGCCAAGGTCATCAAGGCTGGCCGACTGTCGTCAGTCGTTTCCGGCGAGGAAACGGCCTGCAAGTCCATCATTCCTTTGATGGAAGTCGTCGCGCCGCAGGGCGTGTCCTATGTGGGCGAGGGAGATCTCGCACGCATCTGTAAGATCGCGCACAACGTCATGCTCGGCGTGGTAATCGAAAACCTCATCGAGATTACGCTACTTGTGAACAAGATGGGTGTGCCGCGGCATGCATTCCTGGCCTTCCTTAATAACGGCGTAATGGGATCAATGTTCACGCGCTACAAATCGCCGGCGCTCGTCAATCTCGACTGGACGACGACCTTCACACCGGAACTGCTGCGCAAAGATCTCGATCTCGGGCTTGAGCTCGGCCGTGAGATGGACGTGCCGATGCCGGTAACAGCAGCTACGCGCGAAGTTTTGCAGGGACATTTCGGTCACTCGACCTTGCAGCCCGATCCGCAGGCTTATCTCAACAAGGATTTCGCAGCTCTGATGGAGACCATGGCGCTTGCCGGCGGCATGAAGCTCTCGCCGGAAAACAAAAACGTGCCGACGGGCCTTGAGCACTAAGGCGGGCGGAAACCTCAACTCAGTCGTACATAAAAAGGGCCCCTTACGGGGCCCAATAAAAAAAGGGCCCCTTACGGGGCCCTGTGTGCATAAGGTGGAGGATTCACGCCGCCGTCTAAGCCTAAGGGAGGAAAACGGCGGCTGCGCACGTATCCACTCAATCGGTACGGCCGCGCGATCACAAGTAAAATGGCCATAAATTTACTGCCGGAAACATACCGCCGTATCCTCTGATTGAATGACTAGCGACCGAGGTTCCAAATGGCCTTCAAGCTCTACAATGCTCCGCAATCGACGTGCAGCCAGCGAGTTCGTTATGTGTTCAACTCCAAAAAGCTGCCGTTCGAAGAGGTCAAGCTCAACCTGCTCGAAGGCGACCAGCTCAAGCCTGACTATCTCAAGCTCAATCCCAATGGGGTTGTGCCCACGCTCGATCACGACGGCGCCATCATCATCGATTCGACGGTCATCATCGAATACCTCGACGAAATTGCGCCAAATGAAAGTCTCACGCCTGAGAACCCGGTGGAACGTGCGCGAATGCGCGCGCTTATGCATTTCATCGACGAAATGCCCGCTGCCGCCGTACGGGTCCCGACTTTCAATCTCGCCTTTCTGCCGAGTTTTCAGAAGATGAGCCGTGAGGACTTTGTCGCAATGGCGGAGTCGAAGCCCTTGCGGCGCGAGTTCATGCTTACGATGGGCCAGGCAGGCTTTCCGAAGCACGAGATGGATGCAGCGCTGGGGCGCCTGCGGCGCACCTACGAGCGCATGGACTCGGAAATCGAACGCAGCGGAGGGCGGTGGTTGCTCGGAAAAAGGATCACGCTCGCCGACGTTGCCGTCATGCCGGCATTGGTGCGGATGCACGATCTCGGCTTGGCGGATTGGCAGGACCTGCCGCGTATCGTCACCTGGTTCGACAACATCCGCGCGCAGCCAGCGTTCAAGCCGACCTACTATCCCGGCTCATTGCTGAGCGAGCGCTTTCCGCATTTGCGGGAGAAGGAGAGGGCGCGAACGTAGTCGTCGCGCACGGTGACTAGCTCTTGGCACTGGTCGCGAGCTCACGCGCCTTCTTCGCGTCCTCGAAGCCGTGCATGCCCCCAAACCACTGAATGGCGACCACAGCACCTTTGACGGGTTGCAGCAGGCCGAGCGCCATCGTCAGCGCGGCAAGCGGCCAGACCGTCATGCTGATCAACACGGCCGGTGCGATTTCCGTTTCAACTGCGAGCACGATCGGCACCAGAATATGTCCGACGATGACGATCACCAGATAGGCCGGGAAGTCGTCGGCGCGATGATGGTGCAGTTCTTCGCCGCACTTCGGGCATTCGTCGGCGACCTTCAGGAAGGCGCGGAACATGCGGCCTTCGCCGCAACCAGGGCAGCGGCCACGAAGGCCGCGCCTTAGTGCCTGCCCGGCGCCCGTCGGCAGCCCGCCTTTTGCCGGCGCGGCGGCGGAGTGAGCATCACGGGCATTCATTGCGAAATTTCCTTTGCGGGGGCTGCGCCCGTGACTTATGCCGAACCGGACCTCTAAGCCACGCCGGCTTTGCAGGGCTGCCCTGCGCACGGATTTCATTCTACGGCGTTGCAATCTCCTTGATCAGCCACAGCACCGGAAAACCGAAGGTCCCGTCCAGCCTTACGGTAATTTCGCGCAGCCAGCTTGGCGCCTGGTCGCTATAGCCGTACATCATCAGCGCAACGATCGCCGGGATGGCGACGGCCAGCCAATAGGTGAACCGCAGCAAGCGCGCGCGATTTTCCGCACGTTCCTTCGGCGACACAAATCGCGGCGCGTTTGGCATCATGAGCGCGAGTGCAGGGTGCATTCGCGCGCCCAGCAAAAATCTAGTATCGGGCGCTGATCGGCAATTCCTCGGCCGGGAACAGCGAGATCAGGCGACAGCCTTTGTCGGTGACCACGACCTCTTCCTCGATGCGCGCGGCGGAGAAGCCATCGGTTGCCGGGCAATAGGTTTCGATCGCAAACACCATGCCTTCCTTGATTTCGGTCGGGTGGTCCATCGATACGACGCGCGAGATAATCGGCCGCTCGTGCAGGTTCAGCCCGAGACCGTGTGCGAAT
>DASSYU010000014.1:0-13027 GCA_035703125.1 Pseudolabrys sp.
CGAAGGAGCGCCGCAACCCGGATTTGCTCAAGGCCAGCCGCAAGAAGCGCATTGCCGCCGGCTCCGGCACGACGCCGGAAGCGATCAACAAATTGCTGAAGATGCATCGCGGCATGTCGGACATGATGAAGATGATGGGCGTCGCCAAGCGCGGCCCGCTTGCCGGCCTGGCGCAGGCCATGGGTTTCGGCTCTGGCATGCCGTCACCGGAGCAAATGGCGGAAATGGCGAAGAACATGCCGGGCGGACAGCTGCCGCCAAACATGCCCGGCCTGCGGCCAAACATGCCAAAACTTCCTCCGAACATGCCTGGACTACCCGGTCTGCCGGGACTGGGCGGAACGTTTCCCGGATTGCCCGGCGGCCTGTCGCCAGGCCTTGGAAAGAAGAAGTGATCATCGATCCTAGAATGAGAAAGGACTAAAGGATGTCTCTCGTTATTCGTCTCGCCCGTGCTGGCACAAAGAAACGGCCGGTTTATCACGTCGTCGTCGCCGACAATCGTGCGCCGCGCGACGGTCGCTTCATTGAGCGGCTCGGCTATTTCAATCCGTTGCTGCCGAAAGAAAAGACCGAACGGCTCAAGCTCGACCTTGAAAAGGTCCAGGCCTGGATGAAGAAAGGCGCACAGCCATCCGATCGCGTGATGCGCTTCCTCGATGCCGCCGGGATCATGAAGCGGCCGAAGCGCAACAATCCAGAAAAGGCGATTCCGCGCAAGGAACGCAAGGCGAAGGAAGAGGAAGCGGCGAAAGCGGCCGGTGGTGCGCCCGCAGTCGAAGGCGGCAAGCCTGCGGAGAAGGCGGCGGAGAAACCGGCCAAGGCAGACAATCCGGCCGAAGCCGCGCCGGCTCCGGCGGCGAGCTAAGGCTCGCCCGCTCGCGCCGTGGCCGAACGAATTTGCGTTGCCCGCATCGGTGCTGCGCACGGCGTGCGCGGCGAGGTGAAGCTCTGGTCGTTCACGGAAGATCCGGCGGCAGTCGCAACCTACGGTCCGCTGGAAACTGAAGACGGCAAGCAGCGCTTCGAGATCGAGGCCATGCGTCCGGCCAAGGATCACTTCGTCGCGCGCATTGCGGGGGTCAGTGACCGCGACGCAGCCGAACGATTGCGCAATCTCGAGCTTTATATTCCGCGCGCACGGCTGCCCAAGATCGACGAGCAGGATACTTACTATCACGCCGACCTGGTCGGTCTTGATGTCGTTACACCGGAGGGTGTTCAGATCGGAACGGTGCACGCGCTGCATAATTTCGGCGCCGGCGACATCATCGAAATCATGCCGGTGGGCAGTGGCGAGCCCTTGATGCTGCCGTTCAACGACGCAACTGTTCCGCGTGTGGATCTTGAGGCAAAGCAGATCGTGCTTGTGCAACCGGTTGAGGTCGAAGTGCGGGACGAATGAGCATGTGGCGGGCAAGCGTATTGACCATCTTTCCGGAGATGTTCCCGGGACCGCTGGCGCAGAGCCTGGCGGGCAAAGCAATGACGTCTGGCATCTGGTCGCTCGACACGGTCGACATTCGCGCGCATGCAACCGACAAACATCGCACCGTCGACGACACGCCCGCGGGCGGCGGGCCCGGCATGGTGATGAAGGCCGATGTGCTTGCTCACGCGCTCGATGCCCTTCCGCATGACACGCGCCCTCGTCTGCTTATGAGTCCGCGCGGCCTGCCACTCCGGCAAAGCCGTGCCGCAAAGCTCGCGCACGGGCTGGGAGTTGTCATTGTGTGCGCACGCTTTGAAGGCGTCGACGAGCGGCTGATCAAGGCGCGGGCACTCGAGGAAGTATCGCTCGGCGACTTTGTTTTATCCGGCGGCGAGATTGCCGCGCTCGCATTGCTCGATGTCTGCGTACGCCTGCTGCCCGGAGTCATGGGCAAGGAAGCGTCCGCCGCGGAGGAAAGCTTTGCCGACGGATTGCTGGAATACCCGCAATATACACGCCCCCCGGTCTTCGAAGGCGAACCGATCCCCGAAGTGCTCACCTCCGGAGATCACGCCAAGGTCAAAGCCTGGCGGCAGGCGGAGGCCGAGCGGCTCACCGCCGAGCGCCGACCGGACCTCTGGTCGGCATACCAGGCCCGCAAAGCGCCGAAAAACCGTACGAATCCAAAGGGTGACAAGCCGAAAGCTTTGTAATACAAGCTCGCCAACCCATTCAGACCAGACAAAGACCGCGCGCCGGTTGCTGGCGCTGCCGACGGAGAATTCGCAATGGACATCATTCAGCAGCTCGATAAGGAGCAGGTCGAGAAGCTCTCGGCCGGCAAGACCATTCCCGACTTCCAGCCGGGCGACACGGTGCTGGTTAACGTCAAGGTCGTCGAAGGCGACAAGACGCGTGTGCAGGCTTACGAAGGCGTCTGCATCGGCCGCTCGGGCCGCGGTATCAACGAGAACTTCACCGTGCGCAAGATTTCGTACGGAGAGGGCGTCGAGCGCGTGTTCCCGCTCTATTCGCCGATGATTGATTCGATCGAGTTGGTCCGCCGCGGCAAAGTCCGCCGTGCCAAGCTCTATTACCTGCGTGGACTGCGCGGCAAGAAGGCGCGCATCTCCGAGGCCCAAGGTGCCGGCGGCGCGGAAGGCGCCGAGGTTGCGGCCAGCGAGTAACATTTCGGCTGTTCGGGGTGAAAGGGCCGCCGTGGCGGCCCTTTTTCTTTGTTCGCCCATTCGTTGTCGGGGGCAGAATGATTGGCTATATAACCGTCATGGTTTCCAAAGCTCAGCGGATTGTCCTGGTCGACCACGCGCGATTGCCGTGGCGGTTTTTCGGCCGGCTGACGGCAGCAGTGCAGGCAGGCCTTTGATCGCGCCGGCGCTGCCGGACACCTGCGAGCCGTTATCCATCTCACTCTGAGCAAAAGTTGACGTCATGAAACCACGAACGCTCTACGACAAAATCTGGGAAGACCACCTGGTTGACGAGCAGCCTGATGGGACGTGCCTCATCTATGTTGATCGTCATCTGGTGCACGAGGTCACCTCACCGCAGGCCTTTGAAGGTCTGCGCGCCTCCGGCCGCAAAGTGCACGCACCCGACAAGACATTGGCCGTGGTCGATCACAACGTTCCGACCACCGACCGCAGCAAGCCTAATCCGGATCCCGAAAGCGCCGAGCAGATCGCGGCGCTAGCAAAGAACGCCAAGGATTTCGGCATCGAGTATTTCAACGAGTTCGACAAGCGCCAGGGGATCGTCCACATCATCGGGCCCGAGCAGGGTTTCACGCTACCCGGCACTACGATCGTGTGCGGCGACAGCCATACTGCGACGCATGGCGCCTTCGGCGCGCTCGCCTACGGCATCGGAACGTCCGAGGTCGAGCATGTGCTCGCGACACAGACGTTGATCCAGAAGAAATCGAAGAATATGCGCGCCGTGGTCGACGGCAAATTGCCACCCGGCGTCACCGCCAAAGACATCATTCTTGCGATCATTGGTGAGATCGGTACTGCAGGCGGCACGGGGTATGCGCTGGAGTATGCCGGCGAAGCAATCCGCGCGACGTCCATCGAAGGCCGCATGACGATCTGCAACATGTCGGTCGAAGGCGGCGCCAAGGCCGGCTTCATCGCGCCGGACGAAAAGGCTTACGACTATCTCAAGGACAAGCCGAAGGCGCCGAAGGGCAAGGCCTGGGACGAGGCGATGCGCTATTGGGAGACCTTGCGGTCGGACGACGGCGCGCATTTCGACCGTGAGATTCGTCTTGATGCTGCGAAACTGCCGCCGTTGGTCACCTGGGGCACCAGCCCTGAGCAGGTGACGTCGATCACCGGCAAGGTCCCGGTGCCCTCGGAAATTGCCGATGAAAAGAAACGCATCGCAGCCGAGAGCTCGCTCGAATACATGGGTCTCAAGGGCGGCGAGAAGATTACCGACCTCAAGCTCGATCGCGTGTTCATAGGCTCGTGCACCAATGGACGCATCGAGGATCTGCGTGCGGTTGCCCGCGTGGTCGATGGCAAGACGGTCAATGCCAATGTCAACGCGATGATCGTTCCCGGCTCCGGCCTCGTTAAAATGCAGGCGGAAGCGGAAGGCCTCGACAAAATCTTCAAGGCCGCCGGTTTCGAGTGGCGCGAGCCGGGCTGTTCAATGTGCCTCGCCATGAACCCCGACAAGTTGCAACCGGGCGAACGCTGCGCGTCGACGTCGAACCGCAATTTCGAAGGGCGCCAGGGCTACAAGGGCCGCACGCATCTCGTGTCGCCGGCAATGGCTGCAGCAGCGGCGATCGCCGGGCACTTCGTCGACGTGCGGGAATGGAAATAGCAACGCCGCAATGTATATCGCGATAAAAGCCGGCGTTATCCGCGGGCTTTTTATTTATTTACCAGCAGCGCCAGACCCGGCGGTAGACCCGGTGCCCGTTCCGCCACGCGCGGACGCGTACCCAACTGCAGGCGGGCCGCCCATAATAAGGCGTCCCGTAAAAGTATGGGCCGGGAGGATAAGCATAAGGATAGCCCCAGCCCCAACCATACCCGATGCCTAAACCAAGCCCGAAGGCCGGACCCCAACCCCAGCCGCCACGCCAGTAACCTCCGCGCCAGTGCGCGTCCGCGCTGGCAGGCATGAAAGCCACAATGCTGAAGATTACCGCGGCGCCTGCGAGAAACTTCGAGAGTCTAGACATCGCTGCACCTCCGATGCCACCCCTTCCGATACGGAGTATATATCAACGCAGCAACGCTCACTATTCCCACCAGCAACGCATCTGCGGCACGATCACCGGACCGCTGACGCGGTATTCCTGCGCAAGCCACGAGCGGCACTGCCGCTTGGCATTCGGCCCGGGGTAGACGCGGCGCGGATAGATTGTGACGAGCGGGCGTTTTTTCTGCGCCGCGAATTCAGCCGGACAGTTTGCCGAGCTTTCGTTATTGCAAACGGATGACGACTGGGCTGACGCCGGTATCTGTGCGCCGGCGCTGAGGACAAATATCAAGCCAATCAAGGCCAACCGTTTAGCAATGTTCGACATCGGCCGCTTGCGCCTCGTGTCAGGGTCGCCAACCGTTGCGCATCCGGGGGCTCGCCGTCAACCGCTTGGACCGCATGCAAACCTCGCCTACAACATTGCCATGACTGGCCAATTCCACGATTGGCGCGGATCGGCGGCGCCGTCGATGTCGGATATCGAGGGCCTTGCGTCGGAGGCGTACGCGCGTCTTCCGGAGCACTTCCGCAATCTCTGTGAAAACCTCGTCATCCGAGTTGAGGACTTTCCAACTGACGAGGTTCTCGAGAGCATGCGTGCTGAGAGCGAGTTCGACCTGCTTGGCCTATTCCAGGGCGTCGGACTGCCATTCCAGTCGGATGCGACCCCGGAGCTCATGCCCAACATGATCTGGCTGTATCGCCGGCCGATCCTCGATTATTGGGCCGAGCACGAGGACACCCTGGGAGAAATCGTGACCCATGTCCTGGTGCATGAGATCGGGCACCATTTCGGACTATCGGACGAGGATATTGAAGCAATCGAGGCAAGCGTCGAATAGACTGGCATTGATCCGGTTTTGCGATGGCGATCATTAAGAATCGGAATTAGTCGAGAACAGCCAGCTGCGCGAACATTAGACGACAGGGAGATTCGTCATGATCGTGACTGTCTTTCGTTCCCGCCTGCGCCCCGACGCACGCGAGGAATATATCGCCCTTGTCGACCGCATGGTTGAACTGGCGAAGACGATGCCCGGCTACATTTCTCATAAAGGTTTTTTTGCCGAAGACGATGAGCGGGTTACCATTGTCGAATTTGAGCACGAGGAGGGGATGCTTGCCTGGCGCATGAACCCCGAATATCGCGCCGCGCAGAAAAAAAGGCTCGTGAAATTTACTATTCAGAATATAGCGTCCAGGTCTGCAACGTCGTCCGGGAATCGAAGTTTAAGCTCGAACATGCGGCAGTCTGACCAGATAAGCCGAAATGCATATCTGATGACCTGCCGCCGCTCTTGACCGGCCAGGCGGGTGTTTTATGAAAAGGCCCATGAAACGGCAGCGGCCGGGAGTTTAGGAGCCATGGAAAAGTTCACCACGCTCGAAGGCGTCGCTGCGCCGTTGAAGATCATCAACGTCGACACCGACATGGTGATTCCGAAGCAGTATCTGAAGACCATCAAGCGTACCGGCCTCGGCAAGGGTCTGTTCTCCGAACGCCGCTACAAGGACGACGGCAGCGAAAATCCGGAATTCGTGTTGAACAAGCCAGCTTATCGCAAGGCCAAGATCCTTGTTGCCGGCGACAACTTCGGCTGCGGCTCTTCGCGCGAGCACGCGCCGTGGGCGCTGATGGATTTCGGCATCCGCTGCGTGATCTCGACTTCGTTTGGCGACATCTTCTACAACAATTGCTTCAAGAACGGCGTGCTGCCGATTCGAGTGTCCCCGGAAGATCTTGAAAAACTTTTCGACGACGCCGAGCGTGGCGCCAACGCGACGCTGACAGTCGACCTCGAGAGGCAGGAAATCCGCGGTCCTGACGGCGGCGTGGTTCATTTCGACATCGACCCGCACCGCAAGCATTGCCTGCTCAACGGCCTCGACGATATCGGCCTCACTCAGCAGAAGCAGAGCAAGATCGAAAGCTACGAGAAGAAAGCCGGTGCGTCACGCCCCTGGGCGTGACTACCGCTGCAATGTGGTGCCGGCTGGCGCCGCCTCAAGGCCAATGACACCACTTCTTGCAACCGCGTCCTGTAAAAATCCGGATGCACGAACGTCATTGATGAAGGCGTTAATATCCATGAGGACGCCAGGCTTTCCCTTCGCCACGATGATCGCCTGAGTTACGCCGAACAGGTTGTCTGGCAGCAGACGGTAGCCCGGCATCTCCTTCAGCAAATTGGTGAGGCGCTGACGGTTGGCCCCATACGCGTCGATCTCGCCTGCCAGCAGCTTACGCTTTGCATCGGCCGGTGTGTTGTCCGTCTCAACAATGGTCGCGTGTTTCAGATTGCGTCGAAGATAGAGCGTGATCGAATCCCCCTTGCCTCCGGCAATGCGCAGTCCTCGTGCGTCGATATCGGCGACGCTGCGGATGCGGGAATTGTCCGGGACGACGAACGACTGCTGCACCAGCATGTAGATTTGCGAGAACTCTACCGTCCCGACCCGTTCCGGGGCATATGCCACGAATCCGATGTCGGCCTCACCCTTGGCGACGGCCTCAATCACCGTCGCGGGATTCGGTAACGGCATAAGTGCAACCGGTACCTTGCGCCGCCGTGCGAGCTCGCGCGCGAGATCGGCGGAGGCACCGCGAATTTCACCGGTGGTGGGATCGCGCACAGCCTGTGCCGGATTGCTGGAGAGATAGGCTGCCCGCAACGTTCCGGTTGGCGCGACATTTTCGGCGAAGGCGAGCGAATGGAAAAGCAATAATGCAATGGGGGTCAAAAAATGGTGACGCCGCATGTTGCGTTTCCTCATTCCGTAATCCTAACACACCACGGCATGCTTTAAGTGGATCGCGGTGGGACAAAACGCATGCGCCCGACCCGCGTAGCGACGCGTTAATGCATATCGAGGATTGAGTGCGAGACCGGAGTTGGCGGCGTGGCATTGGCGCTGCGCTCGCGCGCCCGCCGATGGGAATGTGCCGATAGCGCGTGCCTGACTTTCGAGTGTTTCGCAATTTGCAGCGCAGGCTTGTTTGATTGCGCCGTGCAGAAACTGTCGACGGCATCCACCACTGCCGTACTGATCAGCTGTTGCCGCTCCGGCGAGGCCATTTCCAATTCCTCGTCGCGGTTCGCGATCGAGCCGGCTTCGAGGAGTACGGCGGGCATTTGCGTCTTTTTCAGCACGAACAGCGTGTCGTAACGGTAGACGCCGGCATTGGCGTCCAGGAGCGCACGCTTCCACCGACCCATAAAGCTCTCGGTATAGTGCGGCGTGTATTCCAAGCCGCGCGCCTTCAACTGCTGGCCGAGCATGCTACCGAACAAAAGGCTGTCTTTCGGATCGATATTGTCGTCGGAGACGAAAATCGAATGGCCTTTGAACCGGTCACTGAATGCCCGCCGCTTGCCATTGTACTCCCATCTTTCGATAAACCGGTCAGGCACCGAGTCGTGGTGGATGGACAGCAGAAGGTTCGCCGATAAGTCGTTGGCGCGTGCCACACGGGCGTACAGGCTTCGATTTGCCCGGCCGTCGGTCACCATGAGGATCGTCTTGGCAAAACCCCCATCGATAAGAGCCTGATTGATCAGCTTGGCTAGCCGCAGATTGAATTCAAATTCATCAGCACCGCGCGCGCTCTTGGCGCCAGGCGACTTCGCGGTATGGCCGACGTCAAGCACGACGCGAAAGTCCGGACGGACGCAGCTCGCCGTGTCCGATTTCGCCGGGCCAACGATCGGCTCGGCGCTGGCAATGCCGAGCGCCAGCGCGGACAAGAGAGCCGCGAGCAATACCGCAATCGTGCGCCAATGGCGAATAATGACTTCCCCCGTTAGGTCATGCCGCGCTTAATTCTCGGCCTCGCCCATTTCTCCAATGTGATGCTGTGCGTACAGCTCTACGCCGAGCTTGGCGACGAGGTCGATCTGGGTTTCGAGGAAGTCGATGTGATGCTCCTCGTCCGACATCAGCTTCTCGAAAAGATCGCGCGTGACGTAATCCCGAACACCATGGCAATGCGTTGCCGCCTCCTGGTAAAGCGCGCGGGCCGACATCTCGGCAGCCAGGTCGCAGTCCAGCACTTCCTTCACGTTCTGTCCGATATGCAAAGGGTCAAGCACCTGCATGTTCGGAAACCCGTCGAGAAAAATGATGCGCTCGACCAGCTTGTCGGCATGCTCCATTTCCTCGATCGATTCCTTGCGCCATTGCTTCGCGAGGTCCTTGTAGCCCCAGTTGTCGAGCAGGCGGTAGTGCAGCCAATATTGATTGACCGCCGTCAGCTCGTGCCGAAGCGCTTTGTTGAGAAACTCAACGACCTTTGCGTCACCCTTCATACCTGACTCCTGTCATGACGTCCGTATCGAACGCCAGCCGTACTGAGACATTAGCAAAAAAATATCGAGCGCGCTGCCAGCATCAGCAGCGCATTTGAC
Source organism: Pseudolabrys sp. (assembly GCA_035703125.1). GTDB lineage: Bacteria > Pseudomonadota > Alphaproteobacteria > Rhizobiales > Xanthobacteraceae > Pseudolabrys. The sequence continues at coordinate 9,079 of DASSYU010000014.1, forward strand.
CGCCACAGGGGACTATTTTGCTTGGATTTAAACGGGGTCTGCGGCGTGCATCGCGCAGGCGCAGCCAACCGGGCAGCCGACCTTAGCGCCATTGAGCGTTTCATCGATGATCTTGCGAATCGTGCGGGCGCAACGACCGCATTGGGCGCTGCAGCCGAGGCAGCCATAGACATGGCTCGTGGATCGACGCGCGGCGGCATTTGCGGCGGTTCGCACCTCGTGGTCGCTCAATACGTTGCAGGAACAGACAATCATCGAACACCCTGCCGTATTCGCTAACCGCTGTGCAGCGCTGAGTCAAAATAAAAGTGCTTTTTAAAAACGTTCTAAACTATTGGGTTTTAAACGCTTTTTGCCAATTCTGGCAACGGCAAGATTGGTGAATTCGCACTGGTTTTCGTGCACAAGAAATTGCCGACGGGGATGCATCCCGGCTACCCCACTGCCTCAGGATGAGCGCGAAATCGCCTCGGCGATTGCGACCGTGCGTCGCGCCATGTCGGCGTGCAGCCGCTCGACCATGCGGCCGTCGATCGAGACTACGCCCTTGCCCTTGTTTTCGGGCAGATCGAACGCCGCGATCATCTTGCGCGCCTGCGCGACGTCAGCCGGCGACGGCGAAAAGGCCTTATTGCAAGGCTCGATCTGGCTCGGGTGTATCAACGTCTTGCCGTCGAAGCCGAACTCCACGCCCTGCGTGCATTCTTTCGCAAAACCATCGGCATTGCCGATGTCGTTATAGACGCCGTCGAGAATGTCGATGCCGTGCATACGCGCAGCGGCGACGCACATCGAAAGCCACGCCAGCATCGGCGTTCTGCCCGGCACAAGACGTGCGCGGGTGTCCTTGGCAAGGTCGTTCGTTCCCATCACGAAGCCGGCGAGACGGGTCTCGGAGTCACGCGCCGCTGCCGCAATCTCGCGGATATTGAAAATTGCGAGTGGCGTTTCGATCATCGCCCAGACTCGGGTCTTGTGATTGGTTCCCATGTCGAGCATCCGCCGGCCGATCAGCTCCAGCGTGTCGGAGCTCGACACCTTGGGCACCAGAATGACGTCGGGCGCCGCATGCGCGGCAGCCGAAAGGTCGTCGGCATGCCACGGCGTGTCAACGCCGTTAACCCGGATGAAGACTTCGCGGATGCCGAAGCCGCCCGCCTTGACGGCGTCAACAACCTGCTGACGCGCGGTCCCTTTGGCCTCGGGCGCGACCGAATCCTCAAGGTCGAGGATCACCCCGTCGGCCGGCAGCGTCTTTGCTTTGTCCAACGCTCGCGCATTGGAACCGGGCATATACAAAACACTACGGCGTGGACGGATGGTCATTCAGGTGGGCCCCTCGACAAAATCCTATCGTCCATGCGTCCGGTGCGCCACTCCCGCCCCGCCGGTTGCCAACGACAGGCGCGGCGTGATTGTGTGGATCCCGCCGCTGTTTCTCTCTCAATCGTCAGGCCATGCAATTTCCCGAGCAGCTTATCGATGGTTACCGCGCTTTTCTGGTCGGCCGGCTGCGCCATGAGCAGGACCGCTATCTCGGCCTCGCCGAAAGCGGGCAATCGCCGCAGATCATGGTCATCGGCTGCTGCGATTCGCGCGTGTCGCCTGAAGTCATTTTCGATGCACGGCCCGGTGAATTATTTGTCGTGCGCAATATCGGCAACTTGGTCCCGCCCTATACGCCTGACGGCGCGCAGCGAGCGGTCTCGGCCGCGCTGGAGTTCGCCGTGCAGGCGCTCAAGGTGAAACATATCGTCGTGCTCGGCCATGCTCAATGTGGCGGGATCCGCGCTTACGTAGAGGAGGCCGCACCTTTATCGCCTGGTGATTTCATTGGCCATTGGATGGCGCTGATCGCGCCGGCGGCTGCGGAAGTTGGCCCGCGCGGCGATCGCGCGCTCGGTCAATACCTGACACAACTGGAGCAGGCATCAATTGTCAAAATGCTGAACAACCTTATGACATTCCCATGGATAAGAAATCAGGTGGGTCGCGGACAGTTGACGTTGCACGCCGCCTATTTCGGTGTCGCGACCGGGCAACTTTCGGTGCGTGACCCCGCCACCGGACAATTCATCCAGATCGCCGCGGATGATCACAGACGCCTTTTTGTTCAGCCGCGCTTTTGACGGCGCCTTACTGCGTCTTAACCGTTTTGTGTGGATTCCCCTTACGAATCCGATCCGCATCGGGAAACACGGTTACCGAGAATGCGCGCTTTCTGCCTAACGCGATGGTAATGACCTGCGGCTAAAGGTAGCCGGATTTTCTCATGACTGGGGCGCCCGAAGCCGTGCTTGAAGAGCGATCGATTATCGCTGAGATCGAGGGGACCTTCGCATCGGGATCGGCCGACAAGCAGGCGGATATCCTTCGTCGCGTCACCGACCTTTTTCTTGCCGGCGCCGACAACTATTCCGATGACCATGTCGACCTGTTCGACGGCGTGATATCGCGGATCGCGGAGAAAATTGAAACCAAGGCACGCGCCGAGCTCGCCCATCGCCTGGCACCCGCGCCCAATGCGCCGCCGAATACCGTGCGAAAGCTGGCGCACGACGAGTCGATCGAGGTTGCCGGACCGATCTTGAGTCTGTCCAACAGATTGTCCGACGAGGACCTGCTGGCGATCGCGGGCGGCAAGAGCCAGGACCGGCTTCTTGCCATTTCGAAACGCCCCTCGCTCAGCGAAAAGGTCAGCGACGTGCTGGTGACGCACGGCAATCGTGACGTTGTTCTTTCCGTGACGCGCAATGAGGGCGCACGCATTTCGGATGCCGGCTACACCACGCTGGTCGACCGGTCGATCAACGACGAGGTGCTTGCGATTTGCGTCTCCATGCGCAAGGACATACCGCAGGAGCACTTCAATGCGTTGATCGCGAAGGCTTCCGAGGTCGTGTTCGAGAAGCTGGCGGCGAGCAATCCGCACGCGGTCTATGAAGTGCACAAGGTGCTGACCGACATCACCGGGCAGGATCCGGCCGGACGGCCAAAGGCAAAGCGGGACTACCGCGAGGCGGCGGCGCAGTTCGACGTCGTCAGACGTTCCCGTCGACCCGGTGGTCTGCGAATACGCCAAGAACGGGAAGTTCGAGGAAACGGTCGCCGCGCTGTCGGCGTTGTCCGGCGCCCCGATCAAGCTCGTCGAGAGCGTCATGAACGACGCCCGTCCGGACAGCGATTTCGCCCTGATTTTGGCCAAGGCCGCCGGCCTTTCATGGCCGACCGTCAAACAGATATGCATTTTGCGCCGCAGGGTCTTCCGCTTTTCCCCGCAGGCAATCGAAAATGCGCGCCATAGCTTCAACCGCCTGCAGACGACCACGGCGCGACGCCTCGTCCGTTTCTACAACGAACGCCACGCCGCGCTGGCAGATTTCCAGCAGCTGCAGCAGCATATTCGCGCGCAGGAAAGCCCCGCGCGCGCCTCTTAGAGAGCCAATTTCAGAAACCTAAAGCGCTTATGCGGCGCGCCGCTTCGCCTGAATCAGCTTGCGATTGATCAGGCACTCTGCGATCTGCACCGCGTTGAGCGCCGCGCCCTTGCGCAAATTGTCAGACACGACCCACATCTGCAGGCCGTTCTCGATGGTGCCGTCCTCACGAATACGGCTGATGTAGGTTGCATCCTCGCCCACGCATTCATAAGGCGTCACGTAGCCGCCGTCCTCACGCTTGTCGATGACGAGGCAACCGGGCGCGCTGCGCAGAATGTCGCGCGCTTCATCCGCGGTGATCGGATTTTCAAACTCGATGTTGACGGCTTCCGAATGGCCGACGAAGACCGGCACGCGTACGCAGGTCGCACTGAGCTTGATCTTGGGATCGAGGATCTTCTTTGTCTCGACCACCATCTTCCACTCTTCCTTCGTAAAGCCGTCGTCCATGAACACATCAATGTGCGGGATGACGTTGAAGGCGATCCGCTTTGAGAACTTCTTGGTTT
>DASSYU010000075.1:0-6509 GCA_035703125.1 Pseudolabrys sp.
ACCGGGGCCGCGGGAGCAGGCTCTGCAGTCTGAGCGACACTTGGCGGACCGGCGTGCGTCGCCTCCAGCGCCGCGAGGCGACGCTCAAGTCGCCTCACCCCATCGCGGGCGTTCAACGTCATCACCAGAGCGACGATGGAGATGACCGGAATCGCCAGGACCAGAAGTACCAGAAGCAAAACTCCGACCACTTCCGACATCGCTCGCCCCCGAGATGGATGAGTCGCGGCAATGCTACTTTGCCGGTAAGAAGTCGGATAGCGGCCGTATGGCCCTGTGGGTTAGAGCAAATCGAGCCGGAACGGGTGGCCTTCGGTCGCTGCATCGCCGAGGCCGATAGCGTCGATTGCACGGATCATGCGGCCGTCGCGCTTGAGCACGCGGTCTGCGATCGAGACGATGCGCGAATTGGGCTGCGCGGTGCGCGAAGAGCGCCTGATATCCCAGGCAATCTGCATTTCGTCGCGCCGCGGATTGAGCGCACAGGCCGCCACATAGGCCGCTGCCGTCGACCGGCTTATTCCGGCGAAGCAATGCATCACCATCGGCGTTTTGCGATCCCAGGCGGTGACGAAACTGATCAGCCGCTGCACGTGCTCGTGGGCCGGCATCGTGTAGCCGTCCATCGGCATGGTGATGTCGTCGACGGAGAGCACCAGGTGGTTCTGAGGCGCGATATGGCTTGGCCGCTGAACCCTGTCGACAAGCCGCAGCAAGGTCACGACGTGTTGCGCGCCGGTCTCGTCGACCGTGGCATGCAGGCGCGAAAGTGAGCAGACGTGGATCATGGATCGTTCGAGCGATTCTTGCCCCTTATGTAGGCCTTGAACTGCATCATGGAAAGGCTCAGCTGCCGAGCAGCTTTTCGAAGCGCTCCCGGTAGCGGGCCTGCGCGATTCCGGCGGGCCAGGGCTTGAGATAGTCGCGTTCGAGCACCGCGGAAAATTTCGGAGGCGGCCCGAAAAATTTTCGGGCCTCAGCTTCCGCGAAGCCCGCCAGCCGCGTCGCCTCGAGATGCGCGGCACTTCTGTCGGAAGCTTTGATGAGCGCCTGCAGTGGCTCCGGCAGCTTCGCCGGCAGCCCGAAACGCAAATGGATGGCGGCGAGCAGCCGCTTCTCCACGGCCTTGTAGCTGTCGCCGATCACCGCCTTGAACGGCGAGATCATATCGCCGATGACATATTCCGGCGCGTCGTGCAGCAGGATCGCGAGGCGGCCCTTGTGGTCGAGTCTCGGCACTTTGGCACGCGCCAGCGCCTCGACGAGCAAGGAGTGTTGCGCAACGGAAAAGATGTGGCCGCCTTGCGTCTGCCCGTTCCAGCGCGCGACGCGTGCAAGGCCGTGCGCAATGTCATCGACTTCGACGTCGAGCGGGGAAGGATCGAGCAGATCGAGCCGCCGTCCCGACAACATCCGCTGCCAGGCGCGCGGCAGCGCCTTCGAGCCTCGCGCGGTAGTCGACTTGCTCATCGTTTCCGGGCGAGTTTCGACACAGCTGTGTGGCGGTGACAGGTCACGAGATGATCGTTGACCATCCCGACGGCCTGCATGAATGCGTAGACGATGGTGGGGCCAACGAACTTGAAACCCTGCCCAACCAGTTCCTTCGATATCTTCTTCGACAGCGCGGTTTCCGCCGGCACCTGCTTGGTCGAGGTGAATTTGTTTTGTTGCGGCCTGCCGTCGATGTGGTCCCACAAAAAATTAGAGAAGCCGGGGCCGCTTTCCATGATCTTGAGCCACGCCTGCGCTGACGACACCGCGCCTTCGATCTTCGCCCGGTTGCGGACGATGCCGGCGTCCTTCATCAGCGACTCGATCTTGCGCTTCGGGTAGCGCGCGATTTTTTCCGGCTCGAAATCATTAAATGCACGGCAGAAATTGTCGCGCTTGCGCAGGATGGTGATCCATGACAGGCCGGCCTGAAAGCCGTCGAGCACAAGTTTTTCAAACAGCGCGCGGTCGTCAAATTCGGGAACGCCCCACTCATCGTCGTGATAAGCGACGTAGAGTGGATCCTGTTTTGGCCAGGGGCAGCGCGCGAGGCCGTCCGCGTGGACAATCGCTTTGCTCATGAGATCGCCTTTGCCTCGCCCGGCCAGTCGAACTTCGCCCAGGATGGTTTCACCGCGCGGACGGTGACACCACCCGCTTCCAGCGTCGTCTTCGCAGCCAAAGCATCCGCGATCCGGTCGAGCCGCATAAGCGCGAGACCGCGGCCCTTCGCGGTCGAGCCGAGCGTGCCGACCTGCTTTACGCCGGCCATGATCGGCAGGCCCGAGATCGGCGCGAACTCGTCGTAAGCAATCGGCACAACGCGGTTGCGGGCACTGGCGCGGTGCTCGACCCGCGACACGACCTCCTGGCCGACATAGCAGCCCTTGTCGAAGTCGACGCCATTGAGTTGGTCCATATCGGCTTCGTGCGGGTACGTGTCGCCGTAGACGAAGTCGAGGCCCCCGCGCGGCACGCCGAGCGCGATGCGATGGGTTTCATAGTCATCGGCATCGGTGAAACTGGCACCGAGATCGGCGGCGGCAGCAGCCGCCAGATGTGGCGGCAACATGACGCGCGAGCCGAGCGCCGGCAGCCGCGGATCCAAGTAGCTCAGGCCGTATTCGCTGTCGGCCATTCCACTCCAGACCGCCACCACCCCGAGCACTTCCGAGAGGTCCTCGCAGATCACCTTGGCGCGCAGCTTGTAGAAGTTCAGTTTTTCCACCAGCGCCGGGGCGAGTGCCCGCGGGCAGTCAAGGAAGAAGCCGCCGCCGTCCTCGGCCGGGGCCTCCGCGATGATGAAGTCGGCGATGATCTTGCCCTGTGGCGTGAGCAGCGCCGCAAAGCACGGCTTGCCCGCCGCGACCTTGGCCATATCGCCGGTCACCAGGCCGTTGAGAAAGCGCCGGGCGTCGTCGCCGACGACCTTGACCACGCCGCGTTCGGGAAGAAGTGCTGCCTGCATGCCGGTTCTCGGGGGTCTGTTTCGATAGTCTCTTGCCAGAACTCGCGGCGGAACGTAAGCGCTGTCGGACAGGCCTCAAGTCCAGTCCCGGCAGCGCATGGCTGACACGTACGATCTGATCCTTAAGGGCGGCACGGTCGTCAACCATGACGGCGAAGGCGTGCGCGATCTTGGCATTCGCGGCGGCTGTTTCCAGGCGATCGGCGACTTGTCGCGCGCGTCCGCGGGCGAGGTGATCGACTGCCGGGGGCTGCACCTCCTGCCGGGCGTGATCGACACCCAGGTTCATTTCCGCGAGCCCGGCCTCACCCACAAGGAAGACCTTGAGAGCGGCTCCCTTTCGGCGGCGATGGGTGGCGTCACTGCGGTGTTCGAGATGCCGAACACCGACCCGCTGACCGTGAGTGCCGAGACGCTCGCCGACAAGGTCAAGCGCGGGCATCATCGCATGCATTGCGACTTTGCGTTTTTTGTTGGGGCGACCGCCGATAACACGAGGCATCTCGCCGAGTTGGAGCGCTTGCCCGGCTGCGCCGGCATCAAGGTCTTCATGGGCTCGTCCACCGGGTCGCTGTTGGTCGCCGACGATGCCGGCCTGCGCGCGGTGCTCAAGGTCATTCGCCGCCGCGCATCATTTCATGCCGAGGACGAGCCGCGGCTGAACGAACGCAAAAACCTGCGGGTCGAAGGTGACGCGCGTTCGCATGCCGTCTGGCGCGACGAAACCGCTGCGCTCAAGGCGACGCAACGCCTGGTCGCGATCGCGCACGAAACCGGCGCGCGCGTGCACGTACTGCATGTGTCGACAGCGCAGGAAATGGAATACCTCGCCGGTCACAAGGACGTGGCCACGGTCGAGACGACGCCGCATCATCTCACGCTGGAGGCGCCGGGCTGTTACGAGCGGCTCGGCACGCGCGCCCAGATGAATCCGCCGGTGCGCGACGCGGCGCACCGCGCCGGAATCTGGGGTGGTCTTGCGAAGGGCGTTGTCGATGTCCTCGGCTCGGATCACGCGCCGCATACGCGCGAGGAAAAGGCCAAGGTCTATCCGGCAAGTCCGTCGGGCATGACCGGCGTGCAGACCTTGGTGCCCATCATGCTCGACCACGTCAACGCGGGCAGGCTGTCGCTGTTGCGCTTCGTCGATCTCACCAGCGCTGGCCCGGCACGCCTGTTCGGGATTGCCATGAAGGGCCGGATCGCGGCCGGCTACGACGCCGATCTGACCATCGTCGATCTCAAGCGGCGGGAAACGATCACCGACAAGTGGATGGCTTCGCGCGCGGGCTGGACGCCTTATGACGGCGTGAGCGTGACCGGCTGGCCGGTCGGGACTTTCGTGCGCGGGCGCAAGGTGATGTGGCAGGGCGCGCTTGCGACACCGGCCCAGGGGGAGCGTGTCAGATTTCTGGAAACGCTTGCGAGTTGAAAACGTCGAACCGTTATTGCCGGGGCTGCTCGAGCGTGAATTCACCGTTGCGGATGCGCGCGCTCAGGCCATCGGCGAACGTTGCGGCGGCTTCTTCGCCATAGGTGGTCACGAATTCGGCGAGCGCGGCGAACAGGCAGGCCTGCGCGAGGCAGTCGGCATCAATGCCGTCGTGGCGCGCTTCCGCCCAGGCTTCGTGCAGGTAGCCCAGTGCCATCATTTTCTGTTCGCGGTCGGAAATAGGCTCGCGCGCGTGAATAGGATTCTCGGTAACCGGCATAATTAAGTCCCTAGGCGTCCAGGCGGACGCCGAACACGTCCCGAAAAGACGCTAGCACGCGGATCGGGCGGCAATAGCTTACAATTAAGAGAAGGTTAATTGCGGCCGCCTAGTTGGCGTACCGCGCCGTGATATCGCGGGCGATTTTCGCGCCTTCGTCAAGGTAGCGTCGTATGGCGAGGTCTGCGGAAGGCGTGCAGGTCCGATACGTCTGCTGGAATCCGCGGTAACCACGATTGAAGCTCGCGACGATCTTGCGGCGGCGATCGCCGCTCGGCGCCTCCGCGTCGATGAGCGCCTGCATCTCGTTGCGCCACTTCGCGCCATCATTGGCGCCGCAGACCGCGCGCAGATAGTGCAGGGCACCGAGGATCTCGCTCAGCCGCGCAAGGTCGCCGTCAAAGGGCGCAGGCGCCTCGCTTTGCGCGCGAGCCGGCACGGCGAGACAAAAGAAAATCGAGGTGATGGCGAGCAGCTTTTTCACGGAAACGGCCGGTGTGAGTTGCTGAACATATGCGCCGAGACGACGCCATGCGCAAGGCAGGCAGATCAGCTCTCCGAAGAAACCAGCGCTGCCGCGGCTGCGACGATTTCGGCCAGGCCTTCGGTCGTCTTGTAAGCGGAAAGCTCGGCCGGATCGATCCAACGCGCGTCGTCGAGCTCGCTGTTAAGAACCGGCTCGCCCTGGAGCCACCGCGAGGCAAAACTCAGGATGACGAAATGGCGTTCGACCCGGCCTTTTTTGTCGCGCACGATCGCCTCGCGGTGTCCTGCCAGCGCAACCGGCTCGATATCGATTTGGGTTTCCTCGCGCACCTCGCGAACAACGGCCTCGGTAAGCGACTCGCCGACCTCAACGGCGCCGCCGGGCAGGGAGTAAAGGTTGAGCGCCGGCTTGCGCGCGCGCCGCACGATCAGCACCTTGCCGTCGCGGAAGATGGCTGCGCTCACCGCAAGGAAGGGGCGCTGCGGATAGGTTCGCTCGTCAGCCACGCGCGCTATCGCTTCATCAGTTGATCGACGACCGCCTGCGGCGATGCTGCATCCGTGACCTCTTCATCGCCATTGATGATCCCGCCGGCGCGCGCGATCATCGGCTTCAGCCACCCGACGGCATTGCCCGCAAGCGCAGCGATCGTTTCGGGCTTGAGGTCGGAGGTCATCGCCGCTCGCGTCGCCTCTAGCACGACCGTCATCGTCGCGGCCAGCGTGTCGAGGCCGCCGCGCACGTTCGGATCGGCCGTCTCGTAGGCGGCAAGGGCGAGATCGCGAGTCCGGGAGTGCGAGGCGCGAAAGTGCTCGCGATAGCTCATCGGTTCCCACGACAGAAAGTCGTCGCGGAATTCCGGGCAGGTCGCCAGCATGTCGAGCAGCATGACGGCTTCATTGAACCGGTTGAGATAATCGGTCGCCAGGCCCGTCGAGGGGTTGATGTTGGCGTCGGAAAGCCGCAGGCCCACATCGAGTTCAAGCGGCTCGTCAGGCGCTTGCGCCACGGCGGCGCAGTTCTGATATTTCATCGAGCCCGTTCCCCGAAGCGGATCGGGCCTCAGTGTTACGGTGCGGGGTTAAATTGCGCTTAAGCTACCGATATTTAGGGGCCATTTGATGTGCGGCCGCTATGCCGTGACCTCGGCGCCGGAGGCGATCCGGGCCCTGTTCGGATACCCCGAGCAGCCCAATTTCCCGCCGCGCTACAACATCGCGCCGACGCAGCCGATCGCGATCGTAAGGCTGGTCGATGGCAAGCGGCAATTTGCGCTGGTGCGATGGGGACTGCTCCCACCCTGGGTCAAGGATCCGAAAAATTTCTCGCTGCTGATCAACGCAAGGGG
>DASSYU010000129.1:0-2807 GCA_035703125.1 Pseudolabrys sp.
CCACCGCCGGCACCGGCCAGCCACAGGAGCGCAAACAAAAGCCGCATGCGATGGATGTCGGCCGCGATTGAGGCATTTCTACGGGACCAAGTGCAACCGGAAACGCCAACCGCCCGTATCTCATTCACGAAACCGTTGCGCCGCCCATTCCGGTAGCTAACCTTAGGGCCGGCTGGCGAGGGGCGCCGGCCCAAAAGACGAATAACCAGGAGGGGAATGCCATGCACGGCCTGATGCAGGATTGGCCATTGCTATGCCATCGCATCATCGACCATGCCGCCACGTTCCATGGCGAGCGCAAGGTCATCTCGCGCTCGGTGGAGGGCCCGATCCACACCACCACCTATTCGGAGGTCCGAGCCCGCGCATTGAAGGTTGCACAGCGGCTCGAAAAGGACGGCATCAAGCTCGGCGACCGGGTGGCGACGCTCGCATGGAACACCTGGCGCCATCTGGAGGCCTGGTACGGTATCCTCGGCATCGGCGCCATCTATCACACCGTCAATCCGCGTCTGTTTCCTGAACAGATCGCCTGGATCATCAATCACGCCGGCGACCGCGTGATGATGACCGACCTCACCTTTGTGCCGCTGTTGGAGAAGATCGCCGACAAGTTGCCGACCATCGAGCGCTACGTCGTCCTCACCGACGCGGCGCATATGCCGAAGACAACTTTGAAGAATGCAGTCGCATACGAAGACTGGATCGGTGAAGTCGACGGCAACTTCGCCTGGAAAAGCTTCGACGAAAATACTGCGGCCGGCATGTGCTACACGTCGGGCACGACTGGACACCCGAAGGGTGTGCTCTATTCGCACCGCTCGAACGTACTGCACGCCTTCATGGCGTCGATGCCGGATTGCAAAGGCTTGTCTTCTCGCGACGTCGTGCTCCCGGTGGTGCCGCTGTTCCACGCCAACGGCTGGTCCCTCGCATTTTCCACACCGATGGTCGGCGCCTCGATGGTGATGCCGGGGCCCAAGCTCGATGGCGCCTCGATCTACGAGCTGCTCAACACCTACAAAGTCTCATTCACCGCCGCGGTGCCGACGGTGTGGCTGATGCTTCTGCAGGATCTCGAGAAGACCGGCGGCAAGCTGCCTTATCTCAAGCGCGTCGTCATTGGCGGCTCAGCCTGCCCGCGCGCGATGACCCAGACTTTCCAGGACAAATACGGCGTAGAAGTGGTGCATGCGTGGGGCATGACGGAGATGAGTCCGCTCGGCTCGCTCTGCACCATGAAGCCGGAATATGCCGAACTGACCGGCGAGGCGAAGCTCGACATTGAGATGAAGCAAGGCCACCCGCCGTTCGGCGTCGAGATGAAGATCACCGACGACAACGGCAAAGACCTGCCGTGGGACGGCAAGACCTTCGGCCGACTGAAAGTGCGCGGGCCGGCGGTCGCGCGAAGCTACTACAAGGTGGATGGCGACACCGTGTTCGAGAACGAGGGCTGGTTCGACACCGGCGACGTCGCCACAATGGACCGCTACGGCTACATGCAGATCACCGACCGTGCCAAGGATGTGATCAAGTCGGGCGGCGAATGGATTTCCTCGATCGACCTTGAAAACCTTGCGGTCGGTCATCCGAAAGTGGCGGAAGCCGCGGTCATCGGCGTCTCGCATCCGAAATGGGACGAGCGCCCGCTGCTCGTGATCGTACTCAAGAAGGGCGAGACCGCCACCAAGGACGAGATACTCGGCTTCATGCAGGGCAAAATCGCGAAATGGTGGATTCCGGACGACGTCGCGTTCGTCGAAGAAATCCCGCACACAGCAACCGGCAAGATCCAGAAACTCACGCTGCGGCAGCAGTTCAAGAATTACCGCCTGCCGACCGCTCAGGCCGCGGAATAGGCGCGCTCATCGCGAATCCACACAATTTGAATTAATTCTTTAAACATCACGAAAGAGCCACTCGCCTACAGGTTGAAAAATCCGGTGGGAGGCCGGCGGCGCATGACGTTGCGCTCCGCTTATTCCGAAACGTTCAACGGCGGTCCCACAGTCCTGCTCTGGGGTGACGCTGCCGGAATGCGTGCGCTCAGCGATTTCTGCGCAAAACGCTGACCACTTCCAGTGCCATGACGCGGCGCGAATTTTGCGAGCATGTCGATGGCAAGACGATCTCCGTAAGGATGCGCGCAAACCGCCGTGACACCGGAATGCGACTCAATCACGAAGGCCTGGAATGGACATCGCGTCCGCAGTCGGCAGACGATTTTGCCGAACTGGTGGACATTCTCGCCGCGCCGGGGAAGTCCGGGCACCAGTACCTCACCTGCGGCGTCACTGACGAAATCACGGTGATGGTATCGCACGGCGAATATCCGGAAAATCCGCGCCCGTAGCAGCGCTTTTCCCTGCCGCGCCAGTGCTTGCCGGCTTTGTCATTATCGCCTATCTATATTGTCAATAATGACATCTGGTTTATGACCGCAAAAGAAACGATGTTCGCTCCGTACGCACCAAACGGAGTCGAAGACAATGAAACGCTATGTGATCGAACGCGACGTACCGGGCATCGGGGGAATGAACGGCGCGCAGTACAAGGACGTGGCGAAAACATCCAACAGCGCGCTGGCGAAGCTCGCCGGCAAGTGCCAGTGGGAGCATTCGTACGTGGTCGACAACAAGACCTTCTGCATTTACCTCGCCGAGAGCGAAGCCGCGGTGAAAGAGCACGCCAAGCTCAGCGGCTTTCCGGCGACAAAGATCACCGAGGTGCGCACCGTCCTCGACCCGATGACGGAGGCAGCCTGATTGCCCGGTGCCACCCTTGCGTTCCCGGCGAAGGGCGGC
>DASSYU010000527.1:0-6714 GCA_035703125.1 Pseudolabrys sp.
TGTGACGCTTCAGCTCGGCGGCCGTGCGGTGCTGTCGGACGTCAGCTTCGAGATCCAGGCCGGTGAGTTCATCGGCGTGCTCGGGCCAAACGGAGCCGGCAAGACCACGCTGATGCGCGCAATCCTCGGCCTGCTGGCGCCCGGCGCCGGCCGGATAAAGGTCTTCGGGCAGGCCCCGGAATGCGGAAATCCGGCAATCGGATATCTTCCGCAACTGCGCACTGTATTGCCGGATCTTCGCATTCGCGGCCGAGATGTCATTGCCGGCTCCCTGAACGGCGAGCGCTGGGGACTCGCCCTCAGCAGCCGTCGCGACCATCTCATGGTTGAAAAGACGCTAGAAGCCGTTGGGGCGCATGAACTTGCCAACCGCCCCCTCGCCGAAATGTCCGGGGGCGAGCGGCAGCGCCTGTTGCTCGCCCAGGCGCTGATCGGGTCGCCAAGACTTCTGCTGCTCGACGAGCCGCTGATCAGCCTCGACGCTCGCCGCCAGGAAATTGCGATCGATGTGGTGCGCAGGGTCTGCCGCGAGCGGAAGATCACCGTGTTGTTCAGTGCGCACGAGCTCAACCAGCTGCTCGGAACGCTCGACCGCGTGCTTTATCTCGGCAACGGCCATGCCGTGCTCGGCTCGGTCGAGGAAGTGGTCACAGCTCCAATATTATCGAAGCTTTTCGGTACAGAAATTCAGGTGCTTCGCGCCGACGGGCATATTTTCGTGATGTCGCGGGGGCTGGATGTCGAGCGCACCGATCATCTGCATGACCACAGCCATGAGCATGGCCACCATCATCACTGACATGTTTGCCTACGACTTCATGATCAATGCGTTCGCCGCGGCCGGCATCGCCGCCGTGGTCTCCGGCATTGTCGGCTATTTCCTGGTAATGCGCGGACAGACCTTCGCGGGCCATGCGCTGTCGCATATCGGCTTTGCCGGCGCGACCGGCGCCGGTCTTGTCGGCCTTGCGCCGCTATGGGGCCTCATCGCATTCACTTTGGCGGCCGGAGTCATCATGGGTGCCCTCAGCGAGCGGATCAGCAACCGCGACGTGGCAATCGGCGTCGTTCTTGCGCTGGCGCTGGGATTTGGCCTGCTGTTCCTGCACTACCACACGTCATTTGCGACGCAGGCGACCGCGCTGCTGTTCGGCAATGTGCTCGCGGTCGACCACGCGATGATTGCAACGCTCGCCTTGCTTGGCGCGATCACGCTCGCGGCGCTTGCCTTCATTATGCGGCCCTTGGTTTTCTCGAGTCTTCAGCCGGAGCTGGCGGAAGCCAAAGGCGTGCCCCTTCGCGCCGTCTCCGTCACTTTCCTCGCCATCGTCGCCTTGGCCGTGTCGGTATGCGCCCAGATCGTCGGCGTATTGCTGGTCTTCACGCTGATGGTCGGGCCACCAGCCGCGGCGCAACGCGTAACGACGAGTCTCTGGAGCGGGCTGTTCGTGTCGGCAGGCCTTGCAATTGGCGAGGCCTGGCTTGGCCTGACAACGGCCTTTTATACCGACTGGCCGGTGAGCTTCTGCATTGCCTGCCTCAGCGCCCTCGCCTACTTCGTCTGCATCGCGCTCCCAAAACAAATGAGGCCGGCACAGGTGGCGCCGGCCTCGTAACAGGACAACGCGTGATGCGTTACATTTTCACGCCGTGTTCGGTCATGTATTTCACCGCGCCCGGGTGCCACGGGATCGGCGAATAGGATTTCACCTGGTTTTCGAGCATGAAATTCTTCGCCTCTCCGTGCACCGCGACTAGGTCCGCCTTCTTGTCGAAGACCGTCTTGACGATGTTGTAGGCGTCCTGATCCGACATTTTGGCGTTGGCGACCAGGATGTTCCACACAACGGTGCTCTTATTGTCCGTCGTCTGCCCCGGATACGTGCCAGCCTTGATGGTACTCCCGGCGTAGAGGTTGCCGTATTTGGCGTTCATTTTGTCGGCGAGATCGGCGTGATCGACGAGCTTTATCTTGACGCCGGGTGTGGCACCGAGATCGGTCACCGCAGATGTCGGCAGGCCGCCAACCCAGAAAAAAGCATCGATCTTGCGATCTTTGAGCGCGTTGACCGATTCCGCAACGCCGAGCCGCTCGCGTTTCATGTCCTTGTCCTTGTCGAGGCCTGCGGCCTCAATCACACGGAAGGCCATCACTTCTGTGGCGCTACCGCCTGAGCCGGTGGAAACGCGCTTGCCCTTGAGATCGGCCATCTTCTCGATGCCCGTCCCCTCGATCGTCACCACGTGCATCTGGTTCGGATAGAGCACCATCAGCGTGCGGACCGGCACCTCGGTGCCCTTGAACTTGTCCTGACCTTTGTAGGCGTCGAGCGCGGCATCGACCATCGAGAGCGCGATGTCGCTGCGTCCGGCATTGATCAGTTTAAGGTTGTCGACCGAACCGCCGGTGACTTCCGCCGTCGCCTGAATCCCCGGCAGCGTTTTCGACAGCACGTTGGCGAGGCCGCCGCCGAGCGGGTAGTAGACGCCACCGGTGCCGCCGGTCGCGATCGAGAACGTGCGCTGCTGCGCCAACACCGATCCGGCGGCAACCGTTGTGGCCAGCGCCAAAATCGCCAGCCCGAGCTTGTGCCGCCTTGTCATTTCACGTTTCAACATTCGTTTTCTCCCTTGTCGTTTCTGTTCTTGTCCACCTTATGCAGCAAGTCTCGCTGGAACGAATTTCTGTTTCAATAGGAGTAGAGCCACCAGGGCGAGGCCAAAGGGCGCAGGATATGGCACGTCATGACCGGTCAATACCTCTGCCAGGCCCTCCAGCAGGCTCGGGAACACCAATAGCAGGCCTGCGAGCCCCCATAACCATCTCTCCAGCTTTGTATTTTTACGCAAGGCCCAATTCTGCGCGGCCGCCGCAAGCGCTGCGAGGCCGATGGCAGTTTTCAGCGTGACCCAGATTATGTCGTAAACCGACCCATCTTTTGGGATCTTCATCAGCAAGCCGACGCCTTGGGGATCGAGCACGAAGACGAACGGCACAAGAAAGGCCGGCAGCGTGTACTTCCATGCCTGTATGGTGGTGACGTAAGGATCGCCGCGCGTTATCGCAGCGGCCGCGAACGGCGACAGCGCAGTCGGCGGCGACACTTCAGAAAGGACCGCGTAGTAAAAGATAAACATATGGGCGGCGAAATCGGGCACACCGAGTTTCGTCAAGGCCGGTGCAGCAATCACCGCGCAGATGATGTAGGACGCCGTTACCGGCACGGCGAGACCGATAATCCAGACCACAAGCGAGGTATAGATCGCGGTCAACAGAAGACTGCCGCCGGCGAAATCGATTACAATCGAGGAGAACTTCAAGCCGAGGCCGGTCAGCGTGACGATGCCGACGATGATGCCGGCGGCCGCGCAGGTTGTCGCCGCGCTCAACACGCCGATCGAGCCGTCCGCCATCGCAGCCGTTAGTTTTTTTGACTCCGGTACCAGCCGCTGCCCGCGCTGCGTCAGACCGAGAAATGCGACAACGCCGATCACCACAAGAATTACCAGCGCAAGGTAGCTTTCAAATTCGGTTGCAAAGGTGGACTTTCCGATCGCCGGGATTGTGAACAGCGCGGTAGCGGCAAAACCGATCACGAGAATGGGTATCAGCAAGCGCCGAGGGCCAAGACTTGTTTCCGGTGTAAGCGCACTCATGGTGAAGGCGAGCAGGATCGAATAGAACACCGAGAGCATCGGCGAATAACCGATGACCATGAAGAGGATGACCGCAATCAGCGAGACGAAATGGAAGCCGTAGCGCCTCGTCATTTCCCAGACGGTCATCTCGGGTTTGAATACCACCTCGTGCGCCCCAAATCGCAGCGCATCAAGCTCGACCATGAACACCAGCGACAGGTAATAAAGGCAGGTCGGGATCGTCGCCATCCAGATCACGTCGAGATAGCTGATCTTCAGGAATTCGGCGATCAGGAATGCGGCGGCACCAAGCACCGGCGGAGAAATGATGGCGCCAAGTCCACCAGCCGCGAGCAAGCCACCGGCAGCGTTTTTCTCAAACCCGGCTTTCGCCAGCATCGGATAGGCTACGGTGCCGATCATCACCGTCGTCGCAACGCCAGAGCCGGATGGTCCACCGAGCAGAAATGACGAAGCAACGACGGCGCGGCCGGCGCTCGACGGCTTGCCGCCCATGACTGCAAGTGAAAAGTCGATGAAGAATTTTCCGGCGCCAGAATGTTGCAGAACGGCGCCATAGATCGTGAACATGATGATCAAGGTCGCCGAGACATCGACCGGGACGCCGAAAATTCCTTCCAGCGTGATGAACAAATGGCCGACCAGCCGCGAGATGTCATAGCCACGATGGGTCCACGGCGGCGGCAGATCGGGACCGAAATAGGCGTATAGAATGAAACACACCGCCACGAGCGGCATGATCCATCCAGTCGTGCGCCGCGCCGCTTCCAGCACCAGCACGATGAAGATGGCGCCGAGGATAACATCCCATTTTTCCGGCACGGCGGCGCGGTCGGTGAAATCGTCACCCTGCGCAAGCGCATAGACGATGGTGGCGATGCCGAGCAGTGGCGGTATGACATCGAACCACTGAATGCGATTGCGGAAGCGCGCGGAGAGTGGAAACAGCAGGAAACTCAACAGCAGCACAAAGGCGACGTGCGTGTAACGCAGGGGGATCGTCGGCACGATGTCGTAGGCGGCATAGAGGTGGAACAGCGTCATCGCGACGGCGATTCCGGTCACGACAATGCCGACCCAACCTGAAAGCCGGTTGGCGGCGCCTTCTTCCTGCTGAACGTACTCTTCGGCCTTGCGCAGCTGCTCTTCGGAAATGACCTCCGAGCCCGCGCCCGCCCTCGCGTCTTCCGCCATGTCCCCTCGCCTGGTAGCGGTGTCACCCCGCTTTCGGGCGGCACGCTAGCATGGGCTAAAGCAGGGGAATACCTGCGGTAAATGCCACCTTTAGCGAAGTCAGGGCCGTCCGAGCAGAATGGCGAGCCCTGCTGCCAGGAACGGCAGCGGCAGCGACACCAGCGCGCGCAGCCATACCACGCGCGCCGGCATCATCGGCACTTCCCAGATTACCAGGCGGTGGATTGCATAGAGAGCCCAGGCGGTCGAATAGGCGATCACCTGCGGCGCGCCGGCTCCACTCTTGAGCGCGGCAGCGCCGATTGAGAAGCCAACGACCGGACCACCGGGCGTGAGCGCGCCGCCAAGCGTCGCGATCACGACGCCCAACAGGCCTGACTCAGGACCGAGCCACGGCGCGATCCATTCGTTCGGCAGCGCTTCAGCGACGAAACCCGAACCAACCACACCGATGCCGATGCGTGGCAACAGCAGGATGAACTCCATGACGCCGGCGCGCACGCTGCTATCCAGCAAGACGCGTCCGCGCGTGGCCACAATGACGGCCAGAATGCCGACGACCAGCCACAGCAGGATGTTGATGGCGAGCGTCATTTGATTTCGTCGCGACACTTGAAGCCGGCGCGAACGGCGATGCGGGCAAGCAGGCCGGCGATGATCGGAAGCGGAATCGCAGCAGCCATCCGCCAGATCACGAAGTCCGCGCCGAAGAACGGCAACTCCCACACCAGCGCGCGCGTGTAGCCGATAAGTGTCCAGCTGACGATGAATGCAACCACCGCGCCTGCGTCGGCGCCCATGACGAGGAAAGCGCCGGCGACCGGATAAATGGTGATGGGCCCGCCGGGCAGCAGAAAACCGAAAAACGCGGCGATCAGCAGGCCGGTAAGGCCCGATTCGTGGCCGACCCAGCGCGCCACCATCTCGCGCGGCAACAGCAAGGTGACGAAGGCGCCGATCAGGCAACCGGCCAGCACTTTCGGCAGCATCTCGCCAAAGAGCGAAACGTCGCTGACAAGAACATCGAGAAAGTGCTGTCGCCCGTCGCGCAGATAGACCGTGGCGGCGGCAGCGAAGGCAAGGATGGCAATGACCGCCGTCGACCAGTCAAAGGCGCGGCGACGGCGAGGTTGTGGAGGCGACGTGCTCAAAGTGGCGCGCACACTAATCGACTCGGACCGGAATGTCTGCCGCGTCCCGGTTGACCCTGCATTGCACCGCCGGTAGCTTCGCAGCGATGGGGATGGGGTCCCCCGAGAACCGCCCATAAGGGGCTGATGACTCCTACCGTGCAACAGGGCGGTAGGAATCTGTCCGCCGCAGGGCGGTTTTTCCATGCCCTGAGACAGAGGAGATCTGATCGATGGGCTTCTTGATCGTATTTATCGGTGGCGGCATCGGCGCCGCGTTGCGCCACGGCTTCAATCTCGCCTTCGCGCGCGCGCTCGGCACGGCATTTCCCTACGCGACCGTGTTCGAGAATGTCAGCGGCTCAGTCGCAATGGGCATGCTCGTGGCGTTGTTCGCGTTCAGGAGCGGCGTTCCTCACCATTGGCAGTTGTTTCTCACCACCGGCATTCTCGGTGGTTACACGACCTTCTCCACCTTCTCGCTGGATGTCGCGGTCCTCTACGAGCGTGGCGAGATCAGTCTGGCCGCGCTTTATGTGCTGCTGTCGGTCATTCTGTCGATCGGCGGTCTGTTCGGCGGCCTCGCCCTCGTGCGCGGCCTCACCTAGTCCATCGGCCGCATGCCGAGCTTGTCGAGCAGTGCCACATCGCGGTCGCGACCGGGATTTGGCGTCGTCAGCAATTTCGGGCCGTAGAAGATCGAGTTGGCTCCGGCGAGGAAGCAAAGCGC
>DASSYU010000572.1:0-2092 GCA_035703125.1 Pseudolabrys sp.
GCTAACACGGTGGTCCGACATCGAACGCCACCCTTCACTTCGACAGGCGCATCCCCTGCTGGTGGAGGCGATTGGCCACGTTGCGCATTACCAGATCCGCAATCGCGGCACAGTGGGCGGGAGCTTGGCGCACGCAGATCCCGCGGCCGAATTTCCGGGCATTTGCGTAGCGTGCGATGCGATCATTGAAGTCGTCGGGAAAAAGGGACGCAGGACTGTTGCGGCGGCAAAGTTCTTTCTTGACAGTTTGACGACAGAGCTTCGTCAAGACGAACTCATTGTTTCGGTGCGTTTGCCGCCTTGGAAACCGGGCCGGCGGTGGGCGTTTGAGGAATTCGCCAGACGCCGCGGCGACTTCGCGCTGGCCGGCGTGGCCCTCTTGTATGACCTGGAGCAGGGCCGCACGGTCGCGCCGAAGATAGCCGCGATCGGAGTAGCTTCGACGCCGATACGTCTCGTTGAAGCCGAGCAGGCGCTTGCCGGTCGTGCGGTCGACTTCGCGCTGATCTACAAAGTCGTCGCAGCTGCGACGGCGGCGATAGACCCTCTGGACGTTATTCATGCGCCGGCTGATTATCGCCGGGCTTTGCTTGGCGTCCTCTTGGAGCGCGCTTTGATCCGCGCGGCGGGTGTGACAGAGGCCAAGTCTGCGTGATGGCCTTGCAACGCACTAAATTCGCCGTCAATGGCCGGGAAGTTGAGGTCGACGTTGAGCCGCGCACCAGCCTCGCTGACACCCTTCGTCATCATTTGAACCTGACCGGCACGCACGTGGGGTGTGAGCACGGTGTTTGTGGGGCATGCACCGTCATAGTCGATGGCGCGGCGGTCCGCTCCTGCCTGATGCTTGCGGTACAGGCCGAGGGTTCGCAGGTGACCACCATTGAAGGGTTGCCGCGCGGACCCGGCGACGCGTTGGGACCGCTTGCGGCGAGTTTTCGCAAGCATCACGCGGTCCAGTGCGGGTTCTGCACGGCTGGAATTCTGACGACGGCACACGCGCTCCTCACCGAGGAGCCGAACGCAGATGCTGATCGGGTACGCGAAGTGTTGTCGGGCAATATCTGCCGTTGTACCGGCTATGTATCGATCGTCGACGCCATCCTTGACGCGCGCGCGGCTTATGGGAAAGGCGCCAAATGAACGTCGTTACGAACACACTGATCGGCCAGGACATCGAGCGCACTGAGGACATGCGCTTCCTTACCGGCACAGGCAAATTCGTCGATGACTACGAGCCAGCCGGGACATTGCATGCGGCCATTCTGCGCAGCTCGGTGGCCCATGGCCGGATCGTCAGCCTGGATAGGCGGGCCGCACTCAAAATTCCGGGAGTTCGAGCGGTGCTGGACGCGTCCGATGTCGGTGCAACCATCCCGACAATTCCGTTGCGGCTCGCTCCCATTTCGGGCTTCGAGAAATACCTTCAGCCCGTCATCGCTCACGACAAGGTGCGCTATGTCGGCGAGCCGGTCGCGATCGTGCTGGCGGACAGCCGGGCCATTGCCGAAGACGCCCTCGATGCGCTGGAGCTAACGATCGATGCGCTCGATGTAGTTCCGGATTGGGTTAGGGCGCAAGCGGACACGGCTTTGCTGTTTGAATCCAACGGGACCAACGTCGCGGCCCGTTACAAGGCCAACATCGGCGATGCCGACGCTCAATTTCGGTCGGCCGACTACAGCCGCAAGGAAAACTTTCGCGCTCACCGGCATACGGCTTTGCCGATGGAAACGCGAGGACTCGTTGCCGATTGGGATGCGTTTTCTGGGCGGCTGAAAGTCAGCGGCGCCACCAAGGTTAATTTCTTCAACCGCCGTGCGCTCGCGCGCATGATGGCTCTGACGGAAAGCGATATCGATTTCATCGAGCTTGATGTCGGAGGCGGCTTTGGCGTGCGTGGCGAGTTTTATCCTGAGGATTTTCTCATTCCGTTTGCGGCCCGTAAATTAGGCCGGCCTGTAAAGTGGATCGAGGATCGCCGTGAGCATTTGCTTGCCATCAATCATTCCCGAGAGATCGACTGTGAACTCGAGATTGCATGCCGCCGCGACGGCACGATTTTGGCGCTGCGCGGCAAGATTCACGGAGA
>DASSYU010000304.1:0-13539 GCA_035703125.1 Pseudolabrys sp.
GCATGAGCCGCCGGCACGCCTACTACAAGATCGTGTCGATGGTGCTCGGCACCAATATTGTGCGTAAGGAGCTGGGCCTGCCGCAGGCCGATTGCCTTGCGGCCGATGCCCGCTATTCCCTGGTCGTGCCGGCGAAATAGACGAGAGGCAGCCTTCGGGGGGACTCCTCTCGCCTAGTTTTTTGTTAATCTTGGCTGACCAGGAAGCCGAGGGTTACCGCTGTCTGGTCGTTGAAGCCCTGAAGCTTTGGAACAGAGCGCCTTCAGCAAGGGTGTTCTCTGCGGTCCTTCTAAAGCTCATGAAGGCGATTCGGTACCTCGAAAGCAACAAGATACCTTCCTTCGAGGTCAGGCCACACGATAGTCATTCACCGGCCGTGACGGCGGAATAAGCTTTTAATATCAGGGGTAACCGGCAAATCCGGCCCGCGGTCGCGGGTTAAAATGTGGCTAACATGTTGCGTTCAAGCGGGGTGCCCGGCTTCGCGCGGCTTCAATGCCTGCCCGGTATAACGCGGTCTCAGGGGGAGGGGTCGAGCAGGAAGCTTGACCATGTCTGTACGAATTCTGGCAGTGGCCGCCATCGTCACTTTTTGCGCGGCCTTGTTTGTGGCGATGCCGCGCCCTTCGACACCTGCAGAGGTGTCGCACGAGATGGCAGCTGTTGCGATTGATTTCGACGCCTTGCGCGCCGAGGCCGCTGCCGCGCTCCGGGCGCTGGAGCAGTCACACGAACGCCGCATCGCTTCCGCGGACGTTACTGTGTTCTGATTCCCTCAGCCCGGCAGAAATGCCACCGCACCGCTGCCGGAATCCGAAATCCGGTCGACCGTCGTGCCGTAAAGCGTCTCCAGCTGATCGCGGTTGAGAACCTTTCCAACCGGCCCGTCGGCGATACGCTGGCCATTGCGCAGCAAATAGGCGCGGTCGGCCGCGCGTAGCGCATGATTGGGATCATGCGTCGTGAACAGCACACCATGTCCTGATTTCGCGAGACTGCGAATCTCGTTCATCACCTTGCCCTGGTTGCCGAAGTCGAGACTCGCGGTTGGCTCGTCGAGCACGATGAATTGCGGCTCCTGCGCCAGTGCGCGCGCCAACAGCACCAGCTGCCGTTCGCCGCCGGAAATCATGGTGTAGGGGCGACTGGCGAGCGCTGCAATCCCGAAGCGATCCAGCACGGCGTGGGCCACGGAACGATCATGCGCGCTCGGCCGGCTGAACAGGTTGCCATGCGCCGTGCGGCCCATCAGCACGACGGTTTCCACCGTGAACGCGAAGGTGCCGATATGCACCTGCGGTACATAGGCGACGACGCGCGCGCGTTCGCGGATCGAATAGGTGCCGAGCGGTCTTTCGTCGAGCCGCACTTCGCCCGCCTGCGCTTTGAGCAGGCCGAGCAGGGTCTTGAGCAATGTCGTCTTGCCGCCGCCGTTCGGGCCGAGCAGCGCGAGCACCTCGCCGGTTGCGAGCGTCAAGTCGAGCCCGCGCCCGACCGTATGGTCGGGATAGCCGATGGTGAGATCACGGCCGGAGAGGTTCACGACCAGTTCCTCTGCATGCTGGCCAGCAGCCAGATGAAAAACGGTGTGCCGACGACCGCGGTCAGGATGCCGAGCGGGATTTCAACTTCCGCGGCGGTACGCGCAAGCGTGTCGATCAGCAGCAGATAGCCGCCGCCGAGAATGGCCGCGGCCGGAAGCAGGCGCGCGAAATCAGGCCCGACCAGCGAGCGCGCGAGATGCGGCACTACCAGCCCAACCCAGCCGATGATGCCGGCGGTTGCGACGCTGGCCGAGGTCGTCAATGTCGCGGCGGCCACGATTGCGATGCGCAGCGGCCCCGTCGCGACGCCCAGCGAGCGCGCCTCCTCTTCCGGCAACGACATGACGTTCATCCGCCAGCGCAGCGCAATCAGCACCGCGGTCCCGACGGCGACGGGCCCGAACAACGGCAGCAGGTCGGAGACATTGGCCGCCGCGAGGCTGCCGAGCAGCCAGAATGTCATGGCGGGCAGCTGGTTGTAGGGATCGGCGAGATATTTCACGAGGCCGACGCCGGCGCCAAGCAGCGCGCCGACCACGACGCCCGTCAGCACTAGAACCAGAATCGGATCGCGCGAGCGCACCGCCGAGCCGATCGCATAGACGGCGGCAACGGCGAGCAACCCGCCGACAAACGCGAAGACCTGAATCGCGATAACCCCGAGCGAGAAGAAAATGCCGATCACCGCGCCAAGCGCGGCGCCCGACGAGGCGCCGAGAATATCGGGCGAGACCAGGGGATTGCGGAACAGGCCCTGGAAGGCGGTGCCGGCAACCGCCAGCGCCGCGCCGACCAGCGCCGCCGCCAGCACGCGCGGCCCGCGCACCTGCATGATCACGCTTTCGACGGCCGGCGACACGTCGGCGCGATGAGCGGTGATTTTTGAGAACAGAACGTTCGCGAGCTCGGCGAGCGAGACCGGATAGCGGCCGACAGTGAAGGCGAGCAGCAGTCCGGCGATCAGCACGGCGGTTGCGATCGCCAGCCCCGGCACCGCGGATCGGGTCAACTAGTCTCTCCCAGCCAGAACATGGTCGATCTGCGCGTCGTCCGGCGTGCGATGATAGAACATTGTATAGAAATCCCGCGTCAGGGTGCGCATGTCTTCGGGAAATTTATCGGGATAGAGAATCTTCGCCAGCCAGCGCAGCCCGATAAGCCGGTTCACCGAAGGGGGGAAATCGACCCATCCGAACGGCATTTTCGGCGACAGATGCACGCGGTTTTCGCGAACGGCCTTGATCGAGGCCCAGGCCGGGTCGCTGCGGACGCTGGCGGCGAAATCCCGATCGATGGTGACGATAACGTCGGGATTCCAAAGCAAAACCTGCTCGATCGAGACATTGGCGAGGCCGCCTTTGTTGGCACCGGCGACGTTCTGCGCCAGCATTTCAATAGTCTCGACATTGATCGAGCCGCCGAGTCCCGTGACCAGCCCGCGTGAGCCACGCGCGTAATAGACGCGCGGCCGCGCTGACGGCGCGATCGACGCTGTACGGTCGGCAATGATCTTGAACGTGTCATCCGCGTAACGCGCGAGCTTTTCGGCCTCGTTCTTGCGTCCAATCAGCTCGCCGAGCTTGCGGTAAGTCACCGCGGCCGCATCGAAGCGGCCATCAAGCAATGCATAAGGTATGCCGGCCTGCTGCTGCACGCGCTCGGCGAGCGAGAGGAAGGTGCTGCTGGTCGAGCCGACGTCGAGGATCAAGTCCGGCTTGAGCACGATCACGGTTTCCAGATTGGCGGTGTTGCCGCGGCCGGTGATACGTCCGACCTCGGGACGCGCGCAGATGTCCGGCAACATATAGGCGCATTCCTCCGGCCGGTTGGCGCGCGGCCATCCGAGCAACAGATCGGGCGCGAGCGTGTAGAGCAAGATCGCGGCCGGCGGGCCGGCCGGGAACACCCGCGCGACCTTTGCCGGCACCGGCAAAGCGCGGCCCGTCGCGTCGGTAACTGTTGCCGCATGTGAAATTCGCGGCATTACGATCGCGGCGCCGCCACTTCCGATGAAGGCTCTACGGGTAAAGGGCGTGCTCATTTCTCTTGTCGTGAGCGGGCTTGTCCCGCAGCGCCACTATATCGCTCCCGTGAGGATCAGGCGCTGTGATCGTTGGCGTTCGGATAGAACGGCTGCTCGCCGTTGATCTTGTAGTCGGCGATGGCTTTCTGCCCTTCGGGCGACACCAGCCAGTCGATTAATTGCTGCCCGAGTTCTTTCTTGACGTTCGGGTGCTTGGCCGGGTTCACCAGGATCACGCCGTATTGGTTGAACAGGCGCTTGTCGCCTTCCACCGCGACGACGAGGTCGCCGCGATTCTTGAACGAGATCCAGGTGCCGCGGTCGGCCAGCACATAGGCGTTGCCGGCGGACGCGGTGTTGAGCGCGGCGCCCATGCCCTGGCCGATCGACTTGTACCAGGGACCCTTGTCCTTCTCGATGTCGATGCCGGCGACTTTCCAGAGGTTGAGCTCGGCGTTGTGCGTGCCGGACTTGTCGCCGCGCGAGATGAAGGACGCGCCCTTTTCCTTGATCTTGTTGAGCGCGGCGGCGATGTCCTTGAATCCCTTGATGCCGGCCGCGTCGCTCTTCGGCCCGATCAGCACGAAGTCGTTGTACATCACCGGGAAGCGCTTCACACCGTGGCCTTCGGCGACGAATTTGTCTTCCAGCGATTTGGCGTGCACGAACACCACGTCGGCGTCGCCGCGCCGGCCGGTGTCGAGCGCCTGGCCGGTGCCTTGCGACACGACCTTCACCTCGATCCCGGTTTTCTGCTTGAACAGTGGGAGAATGTGCCCGAACAGGCCGGAATCCTGCGTCGATGTGGTCGACGATACGACAATGGATTTGTCCTGGGCCGACACGGGCGCGCCGGATAGGAAGGCTGCGGCCGTGACGGCGGCAATGAGCATACGGCGATTAAACATGTGATCCTCCCTCTTGCATTATTAGACGAGTAGTTCTCCGGCGACGAACTTGCGGGCTTCTTCGGTGCGTGGTGTTGCGAAGAATCGCGCGGCGTCAGTGTTTTCGATCAGGCGTCCGCGGTGCATAAGCACGACATTGCCGGCGAGACGCTTCGCCTGGCCAAGGTCGTGCGTGCACATAACGACCTTGACGCCGCGCGCGCTCACGACGCGCACAATATCTTCGATCGATTTTGTTGCGGCCGGGTCGAGGCTCGCTGTCGGTTCATCGAGGAAAAGGATGCCGGGGTTGCGCGCCAGCGCACGCGCCAGCGCGAGGCGTTGCTGCTCGCCACCTGACAGGCGCCGGGCCGGCCGGCGATCGAGGCCGGCGAGGCCGACTTCGCCAAGCAATGCGTCGGCACGTTCATGACGCTTCCCGCGCGGCACGCCTGCGGCTGCCAGTGCATAGCGGACATTGCCGCCAGCGCTGCGTCTGAGCATGGCTGGCCGTTGAAACATGATGGCGCGGTGCTTGGGGTCGGAGGACTCGCGGCCGCCCCAGGTGATGAGGCCGCTGCTTGCCGGCACGAGGCCCATTGCGGCGCGCAGCAGTGTCGTCTTGCCGGCGCCATTGGGGCCGATCAGCACCGTCGGCAGTCCATGCGAAATGGTGAGCGTCACGCCGTTGAGAATCGTCACCGGCCCCGCCGTGATGCGCACGTCGATGAACATGATCGGCAGATCGAGGACGGGCGGACGCATGCTCATCCCGCGTAGCGCTCGCCGGTGCGGCGTATGCCCCACGCCAGCGCGTTGATGATGATGACGATGACGATCAGCACCATGCCGAGGCCGACCGCCAGCGGCAGGTCGCCTTTGGAGGTCTCCAGCGCGATGGCCGTCGTCATCGTGCGGGTGAAGCCCTCGATATTGCCGCCCACGATGATGATGGCGCCGACTTCCGCGGCCGCGCGGCCGAATCCGGCAAGCAAGGCGGTGACGAGCGAGAAGCGCGCATCCCAGATCAGCGTGAACACGCGACGCAGCGGACCGATGTTCATTGCCGTGAGCTCGGCCTGATATTCCACCCACAGATCTTCGATCGTCTGCCGCGTCAGTGCGGCGATGATCGGCGCGACCAGCACGGTCTGCGCCATGACCATGGCCTGCGGCGTGAACAGCAGACCCCATTCGCCGAGCGGCCCCGATCGCGACAGCAGGAGAAAGACCGAAAGGCCGACGACAACCGGTGGCAAGCCCATGAGCGCATTGAGAATGACGACGACAGCCTCGCGGCCGCGAAAGCGCGTGAGCGCGAACAGCGCGCCGACAGGGACTCCGACGACGGCAGCAAGCAGGACCGCGCTCAGGCTGACCAGCAGGGACAGGCGCACGATCGCGAACAGGCCGGGGTCGCCGCTGAGCACCAGTTGAAGCGCGGATTCACCTCCGGTCATTGGCGTGCAACTACCTCCGGCCGGGCAGTGGCGCCCGATCCTCTTTTCCCGGTTTTAATTGCTAATATTGCGCGTTTAGTCCGGGAATGGTCAATGTACGTAAAATAAACATATATATACCTATCAGTGTGGCTGAGGAAATGACCGGTTGTTCGGGTTGTTTGCGGTCGGACGGGGTCTATAGTGCGCGCCGCCTGCGGCCCTGTGACAACCTGCCGCCGCCGGCGAAGGCGAAGCCCTGCGGCTCTCCTGCGCCAACATGGTGCCGGCCTTTCGATCAGCTCAGACGGTGGTCAGGTGGCAGGCGCGACAGCGCGCACTGAGCATTTGATGTAGACAGGCGCGGCCCGCTCGCCGGGCCGTTCAGGAGGGGTGGCCGAGTGGCTGAAGGCGCACGCTTGGAAAGCGTGTTTACGGGAAACCGTAACGTGGGTTCGAATCCCACTCCCTCCGCCAAGCCTCCCAAATTCGCGGGCCTACGCGGGACTACTCTGTACTACGAGCAGAGAATTCGTTTTGCAGTTTCACCCCCTCCGCCACCACCCAAGTCCTGAAAAGAGAGCAAATACCTTTGAGCATCGGACTGGTCGCTCTTCTCGACGATGTCGCGGCGATCGCAAGAATGGCAGCAGCCTCGCTTGACGATGTAGCGAATCAGGCTGCCAAAGCGGGGGTCAAGGCGGCGGGTGTCGTCATCGACGACACAGCAGTCACTCCGCGCTACGTGCTTGGATTTGCTGCCAAGCGCGAACTGCCGATCGTGGGCAAGATCGCGGCGGGATCGCTTCGCAACAAGCTTCTGTTTCTGCTTCCCGCTACTTTGGCCCTTAGCTATTTCCTTCCTTGGATGATCACGCCGCTTCTCATGTTTGGTGGTGCCTATCTCTGCTACGAGGGGGTGGAAAAGGTCCTCGAAGCCATCATGCCACATCAGGCACACGCTCATGAGGCTCGGCTGGGCACGGTTGCGTTGAACCCACAGACGCTCGAGGATGAGAAAGTCGCAAGCGCCATCAAGACCGACTTTATCCTCTCGGCAGAGATCATGGCGATCACACTGGCGGCTGTTCCCGATGGGAGCATCATGATGCAGGCCCTCGTTTTGGCGTTTGTCGGAATTGGGATCACCGTCGCGGTCTATGGCGTGGTGGCGCTGATTGTGAAAGCCGACGACGTCGGCGTGGCTCTTGCAAAGAACGACCGCGATTCGGTAAGCCATGCATTCGGACGTGCCCTTGTTCTCGGCATGCCCGGTTTCCTGACATTTCTCAGCACCGCCGGCACGGCCGCCATGATCTGGGTTGGTGGCGGCATTATTGTGCATGGCCTGGAGGCGTACGGCGTGCATTTCCCTAGCCAAGCCATCAACTCCGCTACCGAAGCAGCAGCTCACGCGCTGCCGTCTGCCGCCGGAGCCGTGAAATGGACAGTTATGGCCCTCCTATCGGGGGTCGTTGGACTGTCAATCGGCGCAGCGTCGATTCCGGTAGTCGGATTTGCCTTCGCACCCGCATGGAAACTGTTGAAGGGTATTTTGGGTGCGCGCCAAGGATAAGTCTAAGATTGTAGATTGTTGGCTTCCGCCATACTCCCAAATTCGCGGGCATACGCGCGACTACTCTGGAGTACGAGGAGAGAATTTCGTTTGCAGTAGCACTCCCTCCGCCGCGCTCACGTTCGCTGGTTTGCGCGGAACTGCTCTCGAATACTCAACCGACATTCGCCAAATTGATCTGCGCAAACATGATCAGGCGGTTGCAATAGCGGCAGGACTCCGCGACTTACGACATTTCACCCACCAGACAAGAAGACCGCCGTGGTTGGTTGTTAAGTATTTTTTGGCGACGTCGCTGTGCGCGTTGTCCAATCATCGACGACCTTATCAGTTTTTCGAGCGTGACATTCCCATCCGCATGGGCCATTGCCGGCGTTTCGAATGAGCTCATTGATGTCTGTACCGGCTTACCGTTTCCGGTAATGACCCAACGATAACGGGCCGCGTGGATTGTGCAGGGTCTAGTCGTCAATTCGTATTTTAGAGGAAACGTATCGACCATATTCGCAATATGGGTCCCAATTCTTGCTGATCCTGCCACAGCGGCCGGTGTAGGTTTCGGCCTGCCCCGCGCGATTGGTTGGTCTTAAACCGGCCGGCGTGTCCCCTGTACCGCCCGCACGATCCAGATCAGCAAGACCGCGCCGATGAACCCGGCAATCAGGTAGCCAATCCATCCCCCTAGGTGGACCCCAAAGAAGCTCAAAATGGCGCTGGCAACCGCCGCCCCTATGACACCGAGCACGATATTCATCAGGATCCCCATTTCACTCTTCATGAACTGCTCTGCCAGCCAGCCTGCAACTCCGCCGATGATAATGGCTGCGATCCAGCCTACTTGTGTATCGTCCATGGCTCGTCTCCTCAAAAGGCGCGCGTCTGGTGAATTCTAAACGGCTCGTGATGTTCAAGCTCTTTCAGGAAGTCTGTGAGTTGCAAAGGTCGTGCCTGATCCTCTCTGTAGGAGGCCTGGAGTTCGTTACTGACAAGGTACCGGAGCAAGCGGTAATAAGCTCGTTTTTCTTCCGACGCTTGATGATCTTTTGTCCGCATGTGCTCGCGCGTTGCTATTGCCGTAATCAAGAATCGAGATAGCGAAAAATTATCATGCGGGTTGAGCGTTGCAATTGAAGGGCGAACCGTTCAACCTACCGAACTACCAATCTTAAAAGTGGTCGTATCAATAATCTGACTCTGCGATGTATCCGCCACACCGCATCAAATTACCTTTTAAGACAGAGAAGAAGTTTCCTCAGCGGCTCCAACAGAAGGAGCTTGTAGTTGAGCATGTCCACTTTGGGTCAAAAGCAGACATTTTGCAGTGCAATTGTCGTGTCCGCTTTACCCCTGAAAGCGGACATTGGCGCTGCACAAATGAATGTCCGCCAAGGACCATAAGCGCACATGACGCAGATCCGATGCCCGCCTTTAGCCCACACAATCTGAGCGGACGGTCCAGTCGTCAGATAGCTGTTCCAAAAACCTTCCCAATACCGGCCGTGAGCGCCATCGCCAAAGCGCCCCAGAATGTCACTCGAGCCGTGGCACGCAGTACGTTCGCGCCACCCGCTTTTGCCGCGATTGCACCTAGAAGTGCAAGAAAGCCTAAAGACGCAGCTGAAACGATTGGGACAGACGCACCGTCCGGGGCCACGACGACCGTGAGTAAGGGCAGGGCCGCACCGACTGAAAACGTTACGGCCGAGGTCAGTGCCGCCTGCACAGGACGCGCTGTGGTGATTTCAGAAATCCCAAGCTCATCGCGCGCATGGGCGGCCAAGGCATCCTTCGCCATCAGCTGCTGAGCGACCTGACGCGCAAGTGTCGGTTCGAGACCCCGCTTGACGTAGATTTCGGCAAGTTCATCCTGTTCGAACGCGACGTTTTCGCTCAGCTCCTTGCGTTCACGCGCGAGATCCGCCCGTTCGGTGTCTGATTGCGAGCTGACGGATACATACTCACCGGCGGCCATCGACATGGCGCCAGCCACCAGCCCCGCGACACCGGCAATCAAGACCGCATTCTGCGTCGCGTCAGCGGCTGCAACACCGACGATCAAGCTTGCGGTCGAAACGATGCCATCATTGGCCCCGAGTACCGCCGCCCGCAACCAACCGATGCGGTCGACAAGGTGCCGCTCCGGATGCAGGCGAAGACGGCTCATCCGCAATCAGCCTGCAGCTCTGGGGGCCTCCTGAGGGAGCCCGGACGATCCGCGATACGCGATACGCGCGTGACCTGCGCAATAGGACATTCCGTCCACCGTGATGTTACCGCAGAAAGTGAAGTCAACAGTACCGACACCGCTGATGGGCCAGCGACATTTGCGCGGCGTTAGGTTGAGTAGTGAGCAAGGCTCCGAGCTGACGACATCGGCAATAGGCGCAGACGCGAAAAGCGCTTTAAGGACCAGCCGTTGAGTCAGAACTTTCGGCCCCCGAATAGATACTCCGTCGCGCGATCGCGGCGCGGTGGGGTTTCTGCCGCGCGACAAACCGAGTCGATTCATCTTGCCAATAACTGCGTTGCGTGAAACGCCAATCTCGTTTGCAATTTGCGCGCAGGATAAGCCGGCGTTAACGCCGCTCTTCAGCTGTGCCACACGCTC
This sequence comes from Pseudolabrys sp., assembly GCA_035703125.1. Lineage (GTDB taxonomy): Bacteria > Pseudomonadota > Alphaproteobacteria > Rhizobiales > Xanthobacteraceae > Pseudolabrys. The sequence goes on from DASSYU010000304.1 coordinate 10,078, forward strand.
GGTGGTCCATGTTTGGCGCAAATTTCCGTTGGATGTCTCGATGGTGGTCATGTTTGGCCTCGCGACCAGTTGACGCGGCCAAACTGGGCCGCGGACAGGGCGAGGTCGAACTCACGCTTATCCAGCGTTTAGAGCGAATGCCGGGTCTCAGGCTGACCGAACCCGTCATAACTGATCCACGGGGATCGCGTGTTTGAGCCGAAGGAGGAGCCAATTTCGGGCTCTCAACGGTTCGTTTTCGTAACAGTGCGCAGAGCCCCATCGACCAAAATCCATCGCCGAATCAAGCGTTTCATGATTCGATTCGCACGACAAGGATTATAATGCCATAATAATCTAGTTATAATGGGATCAGGTGTAGAGTTATGGCCCGCCCTGAAAATCGTTCGGAAGCGCGAGCACTTAGTCTCACGTTACCGCTGGAAACTTTCAACTATCTGGCTTTGCTTGCAACCTTGGGAAAGTTGGGGCGCACCGAAAACGAAGTGGCGACGCATATCCTCGTTCGCGAGGCCTACGCAATGTACGAGCGCGGCTTTCATGAAAAGCGCGTTCCCGCTGCGGATGTGACCGAATAAGCGGACAAACATTCCAAGGTCGGGTCTGGACGAATAGAGAATTCTATTTGTGGTGGCACTCCCTCCGCCACGACCACGTTCGATGGTTTGCGCTGAACTGCTCTCGAAGACTTAACCGACACCTCGTGAATGTCGGCTTTGCCCCCAAAAGCGGTCATACACTTGGCCAAAGCCGCCAGTGCGTGAGGGCGATGCGGCAATCAGTTGCGGTTTGCTCGCTTGCGCAGCGCGCCCCTGGTTCTGGCCTTCGGCCCTTTCCCTTTGGCACGCTGCCCCAGCCTTTTCGTTCGTCGAGGTCCTCGTTTTTTCGTTCGTGGCGCGGGCTTTGGCGGCACCCCCTCGCGCCACTCATCGATTAGCTGTTGTTTGGTGCCGGTATATTTATTGAGATCGAGATTGCCTTCGCTATCGCCGGGAATGCCGTCGCATTCACCATGCTCTGTGTATTGCCAGAGCCACCATTGCGGAAATGTCGCCTTTGGCCAGTTTGGCGTACCTGATGTGTATTGCGCCAGCCAGAGTCGATACTGCGACAATTCAGAATCGCGCCTGTCGTCAAGCTCTTCTTTCAGCACATGGCCGGAATAGATGATCGGGCTTTTGCCGGTCAGCCGTTTCACTTCGCGCAGGAAGGTTTTCAGATCATCGAGCGAAATGCCTTCATCTTCGTAATCGGCGGCATAGAGGTCGAGATCCCTCCCTACTTGGCCGACAAAATGCTGTGCCTGCTCTTTCATGTTGCCGGGCCGCAGGAAATGATATGCGCCCCAGAGCAGGCCTGCAGCGAGTGCATCCCTTTTGCGCTGGTTATAAGTCGGATCAAAATAGTTATTCGATTCGGTTGCCTTGTGGATGATGCCGACCACGCCATCATCTTTTGCATCTTCAAAACTATCGACGTCATCCCAGTGCGAAAGATCGACCACGGCCTTGTCAAGCATGATTGCCCCCTTGCACGCTGAATCGATCTGGTGACGGCCACGCGATGTCCGCTTTTTTCCCCGAAAGCGGACATTGGCGCTGCACTGGCTCATGTCCACTAAGGGCCAGAAGCGGACATCCGGACTTAGGGACGCTGTGCCGAGGCGCGGTGGAAAAATCACCAGGACTAATCGGTGCTTTTGCTTTGTGCAGTCGCGCTTAGCGCGCGTCTGTCGATTGGCTCCTTAAAGTACATGCACCACTTTGGTCTGGATTGTTTTTGTGCCTCGGAAGCACATTTGGCCTTACAGGCAGCGCTCACGCACTCCATCAACGATGATTTGTATGTGCTTTCACTCGCGCGTGTTCTAGGTGCCTCGGCTCTGGCTGCTGGGGGCGGGACCGATTTTGTCGGGGACAAGATGTGTCCTGTCGGCGCCACATTTTCTTGATCGACGTTGCTCCGATCCGCGCATCCAGCGACAGCGAGAGCAAGAAGCGTAACTAATAGCCACTTCATTTTTGCTCCTCGTTCAGGGTCAAGCACACATGGGCAGCATCATGCCCTCGCCGCGGGCGTCACAGGAATGAACTTAAGAGGAGGGTTGCTGATTGGTTTATGGTGAGGCTATTGGCTCGCCGTCAAACTTAGCGATCAAAAATTCCGCGTTGCAGGTTCTGGACATCGCCAGTGCAGAACGTCGTCGGCAGCAGTTCGGTACCACAATTATCGTTCTGCGATACCGTCACGCACATTAAATTCGGCATGTGTTACCTAGGTGCGTCCAGACGCCTGTCGGAACAACAACCTTGACCAGGTACGGACAGTTATCGGGAACGTTGCTACGTTCAACGCCCCGCGTCATAACGAAAAACTTTATGCAGAGTGCTCGCGCTGCGGCAGTAACTTCATACCATGTATATGACGGTATTTCGGCGCTCCGAACAGCACGCGAACACGGTTCGTCGCTATTGCCCCGTCCGTAGTTTTGGAGAACTTCGGGACATTAGAGCGCTGCCAACGATTCCCTACGGATTTGATGAAGGACAAAACACTCGGCCTGCGCGTTTCAAAACCAAAGATGTCCGCTTTGGTCATTAGCGGACATTTTGCGGCGCAATCAGCATGTCCGCTTTACCTTCAAGAGAGGACAATTTGGCGGGTAGGGCAGATCGGACTGTGGCGCCTTACGCGCAAATACGCTGAATTGCTTGGGACTACGAGTAGAGAATTTTGTTTGCAGTAGCACTCCCTCCGCCACACTTACGTTCGCTGGTTTGTGCTGAACTGCTCACTCAACCCGACATCGCGTGAATCTCGGCGGCGTTCGTGCCCCTCACTTGGAGGCTCGGTCAGTTTCCGATTTCCCGCAGTGCGATCACTCCGCTGCCGCGCGGCCGGTCGAGCAGAACCGGCTCAAGCTGGAATTATGGCGGCCAAAAAGACCAGGCCACAGATGGTGAGTGTGATTCCAAGAACCTCTTGCGCGTTCTGCGCTGTTTTTCGATTCCACATGACTCTCTCCCAAATTGCGGATTTTGTTTTTGATCTAGATGCGAGGTGCGCCGGTAAAATATTAGTCACGCCCACACCGATGCTCGAATGGCCCCGCAACCCGCTACCACCGAACGGATCTGATTCACCATTGTGTGCCGTTTGTCTTGTGGGACGACTGGAAACGCGTAAAGATTTTTTGTGGGCAGTTGGGGTTTTCAAACCGTGTCGAATGTTGTGCCGCTTTCAGCGCAGAAAGCCGTAAAAGGGCTGCTCGCCAGTGTGTCGGACATAAATGGCTCGGTCCTCGACGACACAGTTGTTCAAACAAACTGCTCCTTACACATTCGTGGAAATCTCCTGGGCAATTTGACAATCGAGTCGGGCGCGAAAGTTGTTGTTGAAGGTTCGGTCGACGGAAAAATCGTAAATAGGGGCGGCAAACTCGTTGTTAACAACAAAGCACAT
>DASSYU010000380.1:0-12214 GCA_035703125.1 Pseudolabrys sp.
TGGCAGAACGGATATGTGGAGCGATTGATCGGCTCGATCCGCCGGGAATGCCTCGACCATATTGTTGTGGTGGGCGAGCAACACCTGCGCCATATCCTCGTGTCTTATATGGATTACTACAACGCAGCCCGAACGCATCTCTCCTTGGGCAAGGACGCGCCGGTTCGACGGCTCGTTCAGCGCGCCGGGCGTATCGAAGCGCGGCCCGTCCTCGGTGGGCTGCACCATCAATATGTGCGGATTTGATTTTCGGTAGGGACAGCCTTGTGCGCCCAGCAAATAGTTCAACAACTTAAAACTGACACGGAACCGAACAGGATCCGCCACTCCGCTTGCCACAGATTTCGAATCATTATTCGGTGGGCGCGGTGCTGCATCAGCACGCGCCGGGTGATTGCTATCATGCCTTCCGCCAGTCATCCGGCGCACTTTTAGAGCGCAGCCTCGGTGGACTTCATCACGATTACCTTTGGCTTTAAGTTTTCGGTACCCACACCCTTGCGTTTGGAAGCTCCAATCTTGTCCCGGATCCGCTCGGCGGTGACCTCCCGCTCGAACTGCGCAAACGACAAAAGAACATTCAGCGTCAGCCGGCCCATCGAGGTCGTGGTGTTGAACTGTTGGGTGACCGAGACAAAGGATACGCCATGGGCATCGAACAGTTCGACCAGCTTGGCAAAGTCGGCCAACGAACGGGTCAGGCGGTCGACCTTGTAGACCGCATGAATGCTTGGTTTGTTGGCCATCGCATCGATATTTGCAGGCCCTGTCTCCCCGTTTTCCCTGTATTTTTTCCCGCAAATCCAAAATAACAGTGGCTGAAGACAGGTTCGCAAACAAAAGGTCTGTGCGTTTCCGATCTGGCGAGAGTTCGGCCATCATAACTGATCGCGGCGAGTTTGGTCGTCAGCAACGCAAAAAGCCTATGGCAGTCGAAAGCTGGCTAAAGCGGCGTGCTCAAATTCGCAGAATGAGAGATTATGGAATAATTGATCTGTTTACTTCATACACTCGCCAGCCGATCTGCGATCGGCGGCGGTACCCAGTCCGCTCGGATGCCGAGATCGGCCAAGATGACCTGGGCCGCGTTATATCCAGGAAGTCCGGTGATGTTGCCGCCAGGATGGCTGCTTGAACCGCAAAGGTAGAGTCCTGGCAGATGCCCGCGGTAAGTGCCGGCCCCGACAAAGGGGCGATGGTAGCCGATCTGTCCGTTGGTAAAAGCGCCGACTAAGAGATCGCCCTCGCGCATGTTAGGCAACGACCGCTCGGTATCCACGGGCGTCCGTGTAAACGAATCCAGCACAGCGTTGGCGAGATTGGGCGCGTGCTGACACCAGAGTGCTAGCATTAAGCGGCCGTGTTCGTCGCCCCTGTTTCCTGACCAGTGCGGATTTCCTTTCAATTGATAGGGCAGCTTCTCCCACATGAAGCCAGTGTGTTGGCCGGGCGGCGCCTGGCTCGGATCGAACACTGTTGGGCAGGAGCCCCACATTACCGTAGGGGGAATCGTGCCGGCCTCGTGATGGCGGACGATGTCGTCGAACTGGGTTGCGTGATCGAGTCCCATAATCACCATCAGAGCATGCGCCAATTCGGGAAATTCAGCACTTGCGAGGTATTTCGGGGGCTCGCCTAGATTGAGATGAAGCGCGAACAGCGGTGCTAGCAGGTTGTATTGGAAGGCTCTCACCTTGGCGCGAATATCGGTGGGCACTAGCGTGTCATCGAGCAGATCGAGGAAGGTCTGATGCGGATTAAGCGAGGACACGACGAAGTGCCGCGCCCGGACAAGATTGCCGTCCGTGGTCTCAACACCGATGGCGCGACCGGCTTCCACGACGATGCGCTTAGGCTCGGTCATCAGGCTGAACTCGCCGCCGGTCTCACGCACGCAAGCCTCTAATGCGCGGGCGAGTGCCGCCGTGCCCCCGCGTGACATCTGCGCTTTCGCTGGGCTGGCTAGGAGCGCTGCAATGTGGTGGCCGAAGCCGCGGACGCGAAGATCAACTTCACGCAGGCCGTTGAAGAACAAAAGGCCGGCCTGCACGGTTGGATGCTCGAACTCCCGTTGCACAAATTCAAGCGGTGATAGCGCGCTGACTCCAAGCAAGCGGCGGCCGGCGGCGCTTCGTTCCAGGAGCCGACGTCGCTCCTCTGGCGGTAATGGAGGAGCTTTGGCTTCCCAGCTCAGGATAGTGTTGACGATGGGAACAAACTCATGCTGCCAGCGGCGTAGCGTTTCAGCGTCCTTTCGGCTGAATCTCTCGAACGATTGTACGGTACGTTCGATGTCCGTCCACCAACCGAGCATACCCCCATCTTTGGTCAGCAACGCTACATTTAATTCGGGCTCGATGTAGTGCGCACCATACCGCTCCAGTTCCAAATCGGCGTACCACGGCATCGTCGTGATAGCGCGCTGAAAGAATGCATGGGTGTTGTGAAGAAAGCCGGGGTGGCGCGGGTCTTCGAGTGTCGAAAGACCGCCGCCGGTCACCGCCTTGCGCTCGATCGCTAGAACCTTCAGTCCAGCCTTTCCGAGGTAGGCTTGAAGGATCATTCCATTGTGGCCGGCACCAAGGATGATGCCGTCATAAGTCTCCGTCATCCGTTACCCCGAGCCTGACTATTCCATGTCGAGCAAGCGATAGATTCGGCGGCTGTATTCGCCGAATTTCTCAGTGGTCTTGATGTCGAGTGGACGAGGATGTGGCAGTTCAACGCGGAAATTGTCTGCCATGCGAGCGGGGCCGGCGGTGAGCACGACCACGCGTGTACCGAGGAATACCGCCTCGGTGATGCCATGGGTAACGAAGACAATGTTTTTGCGGGCTTCCTGCCAGATCCGCAGCAATTCGAGATTCATTTTCTCACGGGTCAGCGCATCAAGCGCGCCGAACGGCTCATCCATCAGAATGAGCTTCGGATCATGGATCAGTGCGCGCGCAATGGCAGCCCGCTGCTGCATTCCCCCAGATAGCTCATAGGGAAACTTGTCTTCTGCTCCCTTGAGGCCGACCAGTTGCAGCAAATCGCGTGCGCGCGACCGACTTTCGGCCATCGGCAATCCGAGGATTTCCGCCGGCAGTAGCACGTTGTCGATCACGCGCCGCCACTTCAACAGCAACGGCTGCTGGAACACCATGCCGATATCGCGAGATGGATCGAACGGCTGGGTGGGTGACCCGATACGCACTTCGCCTGCTTCATATGAATGAAGGCCGGCGAGAATCTTTAGCAGAGTGGTCTTTCCGCAGCCGGATGGTCCCACGAGCGAAACCAGTTCGCCCGCATCGACGTCGAATGTCACTTCCGACACCGCCAGGAAATCCACCCCGCGTGTGCGGTAGATTTTTTTCACGCCAGCGAGGTGGATAAAAGGCTCACTCATGAGCGGCTACTGAATGCGCGCATCGCGCACGACCAGGATGCGCTCCAGGCCAAGTACAATGCCATAGAGAATTGCCCCCAGCACAGTGATCAAGATCACCGCCATAAACATAGCGGCGGTGTCGAGCGTGACCTGCACCTGCAGCATCAGATAGCCGAGACCGCGGTCGGAGCCGAGGAATTCGCCGACGATAGCGCCCGCTACCGCAAGGATTGCGGCGACCTTCATGCCAGAAAAGATGTAGGGCAGAGCGCCAGGCAGCTGGATCTTGGTGAAGATCTGCCAGCGCGAGCCTTTGAGCGTGCGCACCAGATCAAGTAAGTCGGGCTCGACCTCGCGTAAGCCGCGGGCGGTTGTCAGCACGATTGGGAAGAAACAGATTGCAAATGCCATCATCATGTTTGGCCCAACGCCGTAGCGGAACCAGACGATGATGAGGGGTCCGAGCGCCACCTTTGGGATCATGTTGAGGCTGACCAGCAGCGGCATGACGAGCATTTCCAGCCGTCGAAACCACGAAAACAAGAGCGCGATGCCAATACCGACCACCACGGCAAGAATATAGCCGCCGAAAATCTCGGCGCCGGTGACGAGGGTATTTTCGACCCAGCGATAATTGGAAACGAGCAGCGCTTGTACTGTGGCGTAAGGAGAAGGCAGCACAAATTTTGGCACGTCGCCGAGAACGACGAAGAAGTGCCACGCAAGGACCAGCAGCAAATGGCTGATCACCGCCAGGGCGTAGCGTTGCAGCGATTCTTGATTTCCGCCCACAGCTCCCCTCTAACTCACAACATGCCGGCGGCCCAAGTGACATTGTACGGTAAGGACGTGGCAGCAGCCAGGTTACGGTGGTGCATCATGCCAGCCATCGCGCGAGATTTTGACGCACAAATGCGTCGTCGTTGAGATGTGGATAAGCGGCATAGACGCGGTCGATCTCTTCTTTCTGGCCGGGCCCAAGTGATTCGCCTGGATCGAGACACCAGATGCCCTCCAGTAATCCTTGCCTGCGCAGAATTTCGTGACAGCCGGCGATGACGCCATGAAAGTTGTTTGCGACATCGAAGATCGCGGCGTTGCAATCAGTGACCTGCGAATCGAGCGCCAGTAGATCGGCCGGCACCACACAGGCCGCTGCGGCTGCCTGCGCCTGTTCGAGCAGCTCGACTGCCTTTCGCACCCAGACGCTCCAGTGTCCCAGGAGGCCGCCCCGGATGCGTACGGTGGTGAAGTCATCTTTGCTCGGCACCTTGTAGGGGGTCACCAGGTCGGGGATGATGTGGTCGTCGTTCCCTGTGTAAAGGGTCACGCGTGCGGTCGCGCCGGCCTCCACCACGCCGCGCACCACATCAAGCGTGCGATAGCGGTTGAACGGCGCAATCTTGATCGCTGCCACGTTCTCGATCGCAGCAAAGCGCCGCCAGAACGCTGCCGATAACACGATGCCGCCGACAGCGGGTTGCAGGTAAAAGCCAACCAGTGGGATCTCCTCGGCGACGGCGCGCGCATGCTCAATAAGCTCATCCTCGCTCGCGCCCTTCATCGCGGCGAGCGAGAGAAGGCCCGCGTGATAGCCGACGCCGCGCGCTGTTCGCGCCTCCTGCACCGCCTGATGGGTGCGCCCCACCAAGCCTGCGATCATCACGATGGGGCGCTGGCACCATTCCGCCGCGGCGTGCATGGCAAGTTCTAGCACCGGTTGGTAAAGCCCAGCCTCGCGGACTGCGAATTGCGTTGTGTGCACGCCGACCGCGAGCCCACCGGCGCCTGCGTCGAGATAGTAGCGGGCGAGCGCGCGCTGCCGACGCGGATCGAGTTGGCGGCGGGCATCGAGCGCCAAGGGGTGAGCGGGAATGACCACGCCCTTGCGCAGCAAGGCGAGCACCTCTGGTGGCCAATCCGCGACGCGTAGACCCATCGCTTTTCTCAAGTAACCAGGCGGTTACACGGGCGAGAGTGGCAGCGATCGGACATGGCGTCAACGCGGGTGTTACGCGCGGATCGCGCTCAGAACAATATCGACATTGTGCTGCCGCTGCCGGCGGCAGGCCGAGTCGCTCCCAAGCGGTCGGCCGAAGATCGATGACAGCGTCCAATTGTTGGAGAAATAGAAGAAGGACATTGCTGCGATCGACACATAAAGGCTGACTGGATCGAGGCCGGGCCGAAACACGCCCTGGGCGACACCGCGTTTGAGGATATCGTCGATCAGACGAACGAACGGGCTGTGCAACTGGCGCACCTTTTTGGACTGTCGAAGATGGCGCGCCCGGTGCAGATTCTCGTTGTTGATCAGGCTGATCAGCTCCGGGTGGTGGCGACAATAGTCAAAGTTGAATTCGATGAGCCGTTTGATCGCAACCTCGGGCGCCATGCCGGCGAGATCCAGCGTGCGCTCGCTGCCGCGCAAGTTTTCGTAGACGCGTTCCAGCACGGCGAGATAAAGGCCCTGCTTGCTACCGAAATAGTGGTAGATCATCCGCTTGTTGGCGCGCGAGCGGCGGGCGATCTCGTCCACCCGGCCGCCCGAAAGCCCCTTGCGTGCGAACTCGTCTTGCGCAGCCAACAGGATCGCTTCGCGTGTCCGGTCTGGATTGCGGCGAATCCCGTTTTGCTTTGGTTTCGTTCTGCTTCGCTGCACGTCGCCGCCGTTGACAGGCCTACGCGGCCAATCCTATCGTTTGAGGTAACCACGCAGTTACCACGGACCTTTGCCGTCCGTCGAGGACATGGCGAGTCATCGGCGTCACCGCTGCGGGAGGAGGAACATCATGAAAATCTTGAAACTGGTACTGGCGGCCGGTGCGGCGCTCACGCTCGGCATGACGACGGCTTCGGCGCAGCAGAAAATCACCTTCACCCTCAATTGGGTCGCCGGCGGTGACCATGCACCGTATTTCTATGCCCAGAAGATGGGCTGGTACAAGGACGCGGGTGTCAACGTCGAGTTCGAAACCGGCCGCGGCTCCGCTGCCTCCGCGCAGAAAGTTGCGGCGGGCTCTTCACAGCTTGGTCTCTCCGATATGGCCGGCGTGCTGCTATTCCGCGGCAAGGGCATGGACCTCGTCGGTTTGATGAACGTCTATGCCAACTCGCCACAGGGCCTGTATTGGCTTAAGAGTTCCGGTATCAAGTCAGTCAAGGACCTCGCCGGGAAAAAGATCGGCAACCCGGCCGGCGATGGCGCCCGCACCATGTGGCCGGCGCTGGCTAAGAAGGTTGGCATCGATCCAAACTCAGTTACCTGGGTCAACATCGACGCCAATGCCAAGCTCGGTGCACTGAAGGCCAAGACCATTGACGCCACCACGTCATTCTTCAACCTGCACCACATATTTGCGCGCGAGCTCGGCGCTGACATGGGGTTCCTCGCCTGGAAGGACGATGGCGTTAATCCCTACGGCAATTCGATTATTGCCAACGGCGCATGGCTGAAGGCCAATCAAGACACCGCTGCTAAGTTCACCAAGGTGACGCAGAAAGCGTTTGCCGAATGCGCAAAGAATCCAGATCCTTGCGTCAAGGCGTTGGTCGAGGCGAACAGCGGCCTGTTGTACGACAACGAACTGACCAACTGGCACCTCGTCAGCATCCTGATGAGCGACGACACCTCGCGGAATGTTGCGCTAGGTTGGCATGACGACAAACGAATGGCGGATGACTACAAACTGGTGGACGAGTTTCTCAAGATGGAAAAGCCGTACGACATCAAGATGGCCTACACCAATGAGTACCTCGACAAGAGCATCAAGATGCCGCCGATCAATCCGCCAAAGTTGTACTGAGCGAAATATTTCGAGATTGTCGGGCCGGCTGCATCGCGGTCGGCCCTCTTCTTTCAGCCAAACTCTGGCCCGACTACGGCGAACGTCCGCGCGGTATCTTCAAAACCGGTCGCCCGTCCAAGAACCATGCGGGTGAGTGGCCGTTGCGACGTGAAGCCAGATTTCGCGAGCCAGCCACAAATATCGGTTTTGGCGTCTGCGAGGTCGAGATAGACAGGCCCCTCGAGAGCGGAGAGTGCGCGCGCTAGCAGCACTCGCGCGGCGACATCGTCTTCTGCCACGAGCGGTCCGATTTGCGAAGCGCTGCGCCCGTTCCGGCCGAGCATGAAACCCGCGATCTCGCCACGCCGCTCGGCAATCAGTTCGACTTTTGGCAGCCGGCCGCGCAAGTGTTGCAGCAGTGCGCTTCGGTCGGCGCCGAATGCTGCGGCGTCATAAGCGCAAAGCATGTTCCAGTCGCTATCGACGATGGGACGGACTGTCGTTCCGTCGGCATTCGGCGACGTCATCGGCTTTGGATCCGGACGCACCCATCTTTGAAAGCCCCAGGTGTCCTGAAAGCCCAAAGCACGGTAGATCGGGCGGCCCGCCGGTGTCGCATCGAGCACGGGTACGCAGCCCTTCTCATTGAGCGCCGCCACACAACGCTTCAGAAGTCTTGTTCCAAGGCTACGCTGTCGATGCTCGGGCAAGACCAGCACCATGCTGATCCAGGCGAATTGGCCGTAGGGGAGAGTCGCTGTGGTCGCGATCACGCGACCATTTTCACGGGCGACAAAGACAGTGCCGAGATCGCGGAAAATCTCCCAATCGGCGGGCAGCTGATTCCAGCCGGCCGCGCGCACCAGCGCTTCGGCGTCGGAAAAATCGGCCGAAGTGAAGGAAGTTTCGATGGTTGGCTCAGAAGGCGCCATCGCGCGCACCAAAATGGGTGTCCTTGCCGAGGCTCGGCATGCCACGCGAAACCCAGTCGGCAGTCCAGTCAATCATCCGCGTCAGCGAGACACGCGGCTCGCCCATTAGCCGAACCGATTCCGCAGGATTGATCAGCCATGCATCCGGCGCTTCGACCCCCGTGAGCACCGGCTTTTTGCCAAGACGCTCGCCGAACTGCTCCGCTAGCCAGCGGACGCTTTGTGGCGGGCCGCTGACGTTGAGTGGGCTCGCCGGCACGGTGCAATGATTGAGCGCGCGCAAGACAAATTCATTGGCGTCACCCTGCCAGATCACATTCACGTGGCCCATTGTGAGATCAAGCGGCGTCACGGTATGTACGCGTGTCGCGATGTCAAAAAGAACGCCATAGCGCATGTCGATCGCGTAGTTGAGGCGGATGATGCGGCCCGGTGTTTTGTTTACGCGAGAAAAATGCGTGAACATCGCCTCGCGGGCGACGCACGAGTAGGCGTAGATGCCGGGCGGTGGAACCGCCGGTATCGATTCTGTCGCGCCGCCTTTGGTGACATCGACGTATGGGTAAACGCAACCGGATGAATAAGCGACGATGCGCGAGGCCGGATAGGCTTCGGCAACCAATGCAGGCACATGGGAATTCATCGCCCAAGTCAAATCCTCGGCGCCGGCCGAACCGAATTTGCGGCCGGCCATGAACACCACGTTCGGGAGCTTCGGGAGCGCCGCGACCTGCGCGCGATTCAGCAGATCGGCCTCGATGCATTCGATGCCCCATCCAGTCAGCCGCTCGCGCAGCCCTTTTTCGCTGAAGCGGGCGACGCCGACCACGCACTTGCCTGGCGCCGCGCGCTTTGCGAGGCGGGCGAGAGTCGGCCCGATCTTGCCGCCCACGCCCAGAATGATGATGTCGCCCGTAATGCGCGCCATATCCGCCACGAGCGCCGCCGATGGCGAGGTCATCACCTCTTCGAGATGATTGACGTCGCGAAAGCGATCCGGCAAAGATTCGTCGGCGGCGCTGGTCCCGGCAATCGACATTGGCATCCTACCACGACTGGTCAGAGCACTATGCGAAGATTATAAGTAACCAGTTGGATACTAATAAGCTCCTCGCCCTGTAACAAGGACCTCGCGATGGCCTCAGCATCTCGCATCAAAACGACGGTGGTCGGCTCGTATCCAATGCCGGATTGGCTTCAGGCATTGCCGTCGGAACAGGCGTTGACTGACGCGACGCGGGTCGTGATCAGCATCCAAGAGCAAGCCGGCATCGATCTTGTCTGCGACGGGGAACTGTCCCGCTTCGACGTCAATCATCCAGAGACCAACGGCATGATCGAGTATTTCGTGCGCCCGATGTCCGGCATGCGAAGCGCCATCACCTTTGACGAATTGGTGGCCTATCGCTCGCAGCGCGGTATGGGATTCCGCACACGACCACCAGCTGTGGTTGAAGGCGCAGTCAGCGCCGGAACACTCGACTTGCCGCGCGCCTGCGCTCGCGCCCGGCAACTCGCGTCGAAGCCGTTCAAGTTCACACTGACCGGCCCGCACATGCTGGCGAAAAGTTTAATGGACAAGCACTACGGCAATGTGCCCGATCTTGCGATGGCGATCAGTGATGCCTTGGCGGAGCAGGTCAGGCACCTTGATGCCGATGTGGTGCAACTCGACGAAGCTAACCTGCCGGGCAATCCTGAAGAATGGGAGTGGGCCGCCGCCGCGATTAATCGCGTCCTTGACGCGGTTAAGACCACGCCGGCGGTGCATCTGTGCTTCGGCAACTACGGGGGGCAATCAATTCAGAAAGGCAGGTGGGAGAACTTGATCAATTACCTCAACGCGCTTCACGTCGATCACGTCGTGATGGAAACGGCGCATCGGCCTGCGGAAGAGCTTGCCGTGTTCAAGCAGTTGCGGCCAGAGATCGGCTTCGGCCTCGGCGTGATCGACATCAAGGCAACAGTGATCGAGTCGGCGGATTCGATCGCGCGCACGATAGAGCGTGCAGAGAATCTCTTGGGTCCAGGCCGCGTCCGCTATGTTCACCCCGATTGTGGTTTCTGGATGCTCAAGCGCAACATCGCCGATGGGAAGATCCGAGCGCTGGTCGAGGGCCGCAATCGCTATGAAGGACGCGTATCTCGCGCGTGATGTGAGAACGTCGGCTGACTAGCTAGATTCGATTCGCACAATGGGAGGTTATGGAATATCCGCGCCGGCCGTGCATGGCCGGCAAAATCAGGTCGGATATGGCTCGTTCCGCACCGTGGCTGACCGATCAATGCGGCAAGGAGATTTGAGCGCGAAGTCCGCCCGTCGGCCTGTTGCCGAGGACGAGCTCGCCGCGGTGGGCCTGCACGATCGACTGCGCGATCGCCAAGCCGAGGCCAACTCCGCCAGTTTCTCGGCTTCGTGATTCCTCAAGACGGTAGAACGGGTCGAACACGCGCGCGAGTTCCTGTTCGGGAATCCCGGGCCCTTCATCATCAATGATGATTTCGATCGTTTTCGGCGTCGTTTGGATCGCCACCCTCGCGGCCTTGCCATATTTGGCCGCATTGTCGAGGACGTTGCGGATCGCGCGCTTCAAGGCATCGGGATGGCAGTCGTAGACCATAGGTTCGGCTGGCTGCATTTGTACCAACAAGCCGGCGTCGGCCATATCATCAACGATGCTTTGCACCAGCGCCGTGATGTCGGTGGGATGCCGCTGTTCGCTCGTTGACTCATCGCGGGCGAACTGCAGGGTTTCGCCGACCATTGAATCCATCTCGGCAATGGTGCCCAGCATCTTGTCGCGCTCTTGTTGATTTTCGACGTTTTCAGCGCGCAGACGCAACATCGTCAAAGGCGTGCGCAGATCGTGCGAGATCGCCGCCAGCATGCGCGTGCGGTTTTCGATCAGGCTGCGCAGCCGCGCCTGCATGGTGTTGAATGCGCGTGCTGCCTGACGCGTCTCGATCGTGCCAGTCTCCGGCATAGCTGGAGCATTCAAATCATTGCCGAGCCGTTCGGCTGCTGTCGACACCGCGGCCAGCGGCGCCGTCACGCTGCGCACGGCCCAAACCGACACCACGACAATGACGATCGCCATGATCCCCATTGAGAGCAGGAACTGGCGCGAAAAAGTCGAGCCGCTCTCGGGCAGGGCGGTGGCAAAGGACAGCCATTGGCCATCGGGCAACGGAACTGCGACCTGCAGATCGCGGAAGCCACCGAATCCGCCGAAGGCGCGGAATCCGTGCATCATCGGGCCTGGCCTCATCATGGGGCGCCCAGCCCCAAACATCGGATTGTCCGCCAGCGATGCCGACACGCGCGGTTGCCGGTCAGGCGCGAGTGAAAGCTGATCGATAAGAAATTCCTTAATTGCCGCCGCAACTGCCGCATCATCGTCGTTGGGGATGATCGCAGGGGGCTGGGCCGAGAGAGAAACGCGAAAGGTCTGATCACTCAGTCCGGCAACAATCCGCCCCCGCCACTCGCGTGGCGCGTCCTGCACCAGCTTTGTAAGATTGGTAATGCGCTGAGCAGCGGCTAAGCCACCGACCGCCCGGACTGCCTGCTCGCGATCCAGCGTGTAGATCCACGATCCTACGAGCAGCGACGCGATCAAGCCGGCGAGCAAAACCAGCAGGGTCTGGCCGAACAGACTCTTGGGAAGAAGCCGATTCATTTGTGGCTCACGGCGGGCATAAACATGTACCCGCCACCCCAAACTGTCTTGATGATTTTCGGGTCGGCCGGATCGGTCTCAAGCTTCTTGCGCAAGCGGCTTACTTGCGTATCGATGCTGCGGTCGAGACCCGCCGCAGAACGGCCACGCGCCAGATCGAGCAGTTGATCGCGATTGAGCACCCGCTGCGGTCGCTCGACCAATGCAATGAGCAGATCGTATTCGCCGGTGCTTAACGGCACCGTGACACCATCGTCGCGCAGTAGCGCGCGGGTACCGGTGTCCAAACCCCAGCGGCCGAAATGGTAGCTTTTGCGCCGCTGCTCGGAAATGTCCTTCGCCCTCGTGTCTTGGCTACGGCGCAGCACGGCTTTAATCCGCGCGATCAGTTCGCGGCTGCCGAACGGTTTCGACAGGTAATCGTCGGCCCCCATCTCC
>DASSYU010000451.1:0-3229 GCA_035703125.1 Pseudolabrys sp.
GATGCGCGCCCACTTTCCCCGCTGTTTTGTCGACGTGAACCGCGAGCCTTACGAGCTCGATCCGCGGATGTTCGAAGGCCGCCTGCCGTCCTTCGCCAATACCCGGTCGATGCGTGTAGCCGGAGGCCTTGGAACCGTCGCCAGAGTAGTCGGCGATGCCCAGGAAATCTACGACCAGCGCATTCCGGTCGACGATGCCTTGCAGCGCATCGAAAGTCTCTACAAGCCTTATCATCGGGCTCTGCGCCGGCTTTTCAGCCGTCTGCATCGTGATTTCGGCTCGGCAGTGCTGGTTGATTGCCATTCGATGCCGTCAACGGCCGGTCACAAGGACGAACGACCGCGGCCGGAATTCGTGCTGGGTGATAGGTACGGCACGAGTTGTGTGGGTGTGGTCGCCGAAACGGTTGAAAAGACGCTGCGATCCCTCGGCTACACGGTCAGCCGCAACAAGCCTTATGCGGGCGGGTTCATCACGGAGCATTACGGCAATCCAGCTGCCGGGCTGCACGCGATCCAGCTCGAGATCAACCGAGCTTTGTATATGGATGAACGGCGCTATCAGCGATCGGCCACCTTCGATCGCCTGGCCGCTGATTTGGACACCTTGGCCAGACGGCTCGCCGAAATCCCCCTGGAACAGCTGCGCCCATATCGGGCCGCTGCCGAATAAGCTAAAAAAAGGGCCGCTTGCGGATGCGAGCGGCCCAAGTCTAGGGAGGAAACGCCCAAGGAGGGCAGCGGTAGCTCTCGCTACCGCACTGCAATAAGTTACACCGCGGCGCACAAAAATCAAGGTTGGAAGCCCTTTTTCCTATGCTAATAGCGCATAGCTGCCGCCCGACAGAACCCCTTCCAGCGCACCCATGCGAAAGTGGAAGGGCCGAAGCGTGACGGCCATCGACTTCAGCAGCTTCGTCGATCAGCTCGCCACCGCTTCGGGCGATACGATCCTACCGTTCTTCCGAACCACCCTGGCGGTCGAGAACAAAAAGGCCGGCGGGTTCGACCCGGTTACCGCTGCCGATCGCGCCGCCGAGCAGAGCATGCGCGCGCTCATTCGCAAGCAATTCCCCCACCACGGCATTCTCGGTGAGGAATACGGGTCCGAGCACACGGACGCCGAATATGTCTGGGTTCTCGACCCGATCGATGGCACCAAGTCCTTCATTTCCGGCATGTTGGCCTGGGGCACGCTGATTGGCCTGATGCGATTTGGCGAGCCGGTCTTCGGCATGATGAGCCAGCCTTTCACGCGCGAACGGTTTTCCGGCGATGGCGGTGCGGCTCACTATCGGGGTCCGGCCGGCAAGCGCGATCTGCACGTTCGTGAGTGCGCGGGCCTCGACCAGGCGCTGATGTCCACGACCAGTCCGCTGCTGATGGACCGAAATGACCGCGCCGCATTTGGCAAACTCGAAGACAAGGTGAAGCTCTCCCGCTACGGCGGCGACTGCTACGCTTACTGCATGCTGGCCGCAGGGCTGATCGATCTGATCATCGAAACCGAAATCAAGCCGTATGATATCGTGGCCGTCATCCCCATCATCTCCGGCGCTGGGGGCATCATCACGACCTGGGAGAACGGGCCTGCACAGGGCGGCGGACGGATCATCGTTGCCGGCGACAGGCGCGTGCATGCGGCAGCGCTCGAAGTTCTTGCGCGTTAGAAGCGCGGCGTGCCCGGCACGAAGGCGTCGAATGCCGCCCAGAACTGCGCGCGGTATTGATCCTGTTCCTGCAAGATCTCGTGCTTGGCCCCGGCAAGAATGAGGTGCCGGCCCGCAAGCAGATTCTGTCCGAACGTCTCAATGGCCGGGGTTGAAACCACTTCATCGCGCCCGGCTGCGACCATCAGGATTGGCTGGCGGATGCTCGCCGCATAGGCCGGATCCGCGAATTGTTTCATCTGCCGGAGTGCTACGTCGGCCCAGGCCACTGTCGGCGCGCCGAGACCGAGCGCCGGCTCCTCCTCGAGCACCGCCGCGTTCCGCGCATAGCGGACGGGATCCGACGTGAGAACATTGCCGATGAAACTTTCGGTGCCGGTGGCGGCAGAATCTCCGGTCGGAACATAGGCGCCGCCGATTCCAAGCAGCCGCATGAAGCGCGCCAACGGGCCGGCAACCTGCGTCAGACGTCCGGATGGCAGCGCAATCATCGGCGCGGACAGCACGACGCGCTCGAACCAACGGCTGCCGTCATGGCAGGCGCGGATGGCCACAGCCCCGCCCATGGAATGCGCGAGTGCGAAGATCGGCGGAGGGCAATCCGGCAGCACCACCTGTTCCATGGCCGCTTCGAGGTCGGTGATGTAGTTCGAAAAATTCCGCACATAGCCCTTGTGGCGGTTCGAGAGCGCGCGATCCGAAAGCCCCTGCCCGCGCCAGTCGAACGTCACCACTGCGAAACCGCGCGCGCGCAGATCACGCACCGTCTCAAAATATTTTTCGATGAACTCAGCGCGCCCCTGCAGGACAAGCACCGTGCCTTTGCGCCCGGGCGGCGGCGCCCAGCGGGCGAAACGCAAATTCACCCCGTCCGGGGTTTGGATCGCGCCGGTCACCGCATCGTTGGGTACCGGATTGGCAGGAATGGAAACGAGTTTCATGTGGCCGGAAGGTGAGCCGGAGCGGCGCCAGCGCGTTATAGCAGGGCCGTGATGGCGCTCAATTGCGCGCAAATTTCTGCCAAAAACGCCAATAATTCCAATTATTTACCCTGCCTATGGGCGGACCTTGCACGCCGCAAAAACCGCTCCCATATCAGGATTGCGCAGGCCTTCGGGCTGCGCACGGTTAGGTCCGGCCATTCGGCGGACCACCGCATGTCGCTCAACATGATGGAGGATATGCCATGCGAACTTTCGATCTTGCTCCCATTTATCGTTCAACCGTCGGCTTCGACCGGCTCTTTTCCATGCTCGATGGATTTGAGGCCGCTCCGGGCTACCCGCCCTACAACATCGAGCGGACCGGTGAGAACGATTACCGCGTTACTGTCGCGGTTGCCGGCTTCGGCGAGAATGAAATCTCGATCGAAGCAAAAGAAAACACCCTGACGATCAAGGGCTCCAAGCAGACCAAGAAAGAGGAAAACGGCGAGGTGCTCTATCAGGGCATTGCCGCCCGTGCTTTTGAGCGCGTCTTCCAGCTTGCCGACCATGTGCAGGTCAAGAGCGCGAGCCTCGAGAACGGATTGCTGCACGTCGATCTCGTGCGTGAAATTC
>DASSYU010000533.1:0-3217 GCA_035703125.1 Pseudolabrys sp.
CGTCGTTGAGGCCATCGAAGTCGTGCATGCGGCCGCGGAACGGCTCCGACGTGCCATTGGCGGCAAGGGATGCGTAGAATTCCCCGGCCAGGTGCGCCACCGCGCGCACAATGCCACCCGGAAAGATCACCAGCGAGAAGCCGAGCGTTTCGAGATCGGCCGCCTTGAGCGGGGGCGTCTTGCCGCCCTCGACCATATTGGCCATTAGCGGCACACCCTACAACGCGGGCGAAATGCGCTTGAGCTCGTCGCGCGTTTTCGGCGCCTCGACAAAGAGCACATCGGCGCCGGCGTCGCGATAGGACACAGCGCGCGCAATCGCGGGCTCGAAGCCTTCGACGGCGATGGCATCGGTCCGCGCGATCACCAGAGTCTCACGCGAATGCCGCGCATCGAGCGCGGCATTGATCTTGCCGACCATCTCCTGGGCCGGGATCAGGGTCTTGTTTTCGAGATGGCCGCAGCGCTTGGGGAAGGCCTGGTCCTCGATCTGGATCGCATTCGCCCCGGCACGCTCGAACAGGCGCACCGTGCGCGCCACATTGAGCGCATTGCCGTAGCCGGTATCCGCGTCGACGATGAGATGACTGCCGACGCGATCGCGGATCAGGGCAACCGTATCGGCTACCTCGCTCATCGCAACCAGCCCGATGTCGGGCCGCCCGAGCCGGGTATAGGCAATGCCGGCTCCCGAGACATAGGCCGCGGAGAACCCTGCCCGCTCGGCGAGATGGGCGGTCAAAGCATCGTAGACGCCGGGTGCGACGAGGATCGGCGGGGCGCCAAGACGGGAGCGTAAGGTCGTATCAGTCATGTGTCACATTCCAAGATAAGCGCGCTTGAGTTCGGGGTTGGCGCCGATGTCCTTCGCAGAGCCGGACATGACGAATTTTCCTTCAGCCAGGATATAGGCGCGGTCTGCGAGTTCGAGGCTCTGCACGACGTTCTGCTCCACCAACAGAATCGACACGCCGTCGGCGTTGATCCGCTCAATGAGCGCGAACAGCTCCTCGACCAGAATTGGCGACAGGCCGAGCGATGGCTCGTCCATGATCATCAGCTTCGGTTCCGCCATCAATCCGCGGCCGATCGCCAGCATCTGCTGCTCGCCGCCGGACAAAGTTCCGGCGCGTTGCGTGCTGCGCTCACGCAAACGCGGGAAAATCGCAAAGACTCGGTCGCGGTTCTGCACGCGGTGGGGCGCGCCGCGCCGGTAGCTGCCGAGATCGAGATTCTCGCGCACGGACAGGTTTGGAAAGACACGCCGGCCTTCCGGAACATGAATGAGGCCGCGCGCCACGATGGCCTGCGGCTTTTCATGCGCCACATCGTGGCCTTCGAATCTGATCGCGCCGGCGCGCGCACGCACGATGCCGGACAGCGCGCGATTGAGCGTGGATTTGCCCACGCCATTCGAGCCGAGCACCGCGACGATTTCGCCGGGCGCGATCGCCAGGTCGACGCCGCGCAGCACCTCGGTCTCGCCGTAGCCGGCGCGGAGGTCGCGCACCTCGAGCAGGGCTTCACTGTGCATGTGACGCCCCCCACTTTGCCGCGGCGCCATGGCCGAGATAGGCCTCCACCACGTGGGGATCCTGTGCGATCTGCGCCGGCGCGCCCTGCGCGATCACGCGCCCTTCCGCCAGGACGAAGACGTGCTCGGCGAGCGACATGACGGCCTGCATGACATGCTCGATCATCAGAATTGTGATGCCGTGTCGGCAGAGGTCGCGAATGACCGGGACGATGTCGCGGATCTCGGTCGGGTTGAGTCCGGCCAGCACCTCGTCGAGCAGCAGCAGCTTCGGCTCGGTAGCAAGGGCACGCGCAAGCTCGAGGCGCTTGCGGGCGGCGACCGTCAGAGTATCGGCGGGACGGTCGAGCATATCGGTCAGGCCGAGATCGCGGCCAACACGGTCGGCAACCGCAAGCGCGGCATCGCGTGCCCGGTGATGAAGATGCGCGCCCACCAGGATGTTCTCACGCACCGACAGGCCCACGAAAGGCTGCACGATCTGGAAGGTGCGCGCGATGCCAAGGCGCGCCAACTCGTGCGGCGGCTTGCCCGTGATCTCCTGCCCCGCATAGCGGATCGTCCCTGCGCGGGCGCGAACGAAACCGGAGATGATCGAGAATAGAGTCGTCTTGCCCGCGCCGTTCGGGCCAATCAGCGCGGTGATGCGGCCGGGCGGCGCGGAGAGCGATGCGCCGTCGACGGCCTTCAGCCCGCCAAACCAGCAGCTCACGTTGTCGACTGCGAGCAGCGGCTCAACCATGACGCACCTTCTCGATCGACGTTGCCGCCGGCTTGCGCCGGCCGAACACCTTCCGCGCATCGGCAATTCCGCCGATCAGCCCGCGCGGCATGATCCAGATCACCAGCACGAGCACGGCGCCGTAAATGATGAGGTCGAGGCCGGGCGCATCGCCGATCAGCAGCCGCGTCGCCTCCCCGAGCGATTTGACGACCAGCGCGCCGGCTAAGGGGCCGAAGACGGTGCCGACGCCACCGATGATGGCGGTGAGCAACGCCTCGACCGAAATCCAGGTCCCGTAGGCGATCCCTGAATCGATGAAGAGGAAATATTGCGCGTAGAAGCAGCCCGCCGCCGCGGTGATCGCGCCAGAGATCGTCATCGCCGCGGTCTTGACCCTGCGCGCGTCGACCCCGAGCGCCGAGGCGGCATCCTCGTTCTCGCGCACGGCGACCAGCCAGGTGCCGAACCGCAAGCGCTCGATCAGCTCGGCAATCACGAGCGAGACCGCCACCAGCGCGAGGATCGCCCAATAGAACGCGGCGCGGCTCTGGAACTGGAACGTGCGCGCGCCCAACTCAAGCTTCATCAGGGTCCCGACGCCCGCGCCGGTGATGGGCGCGACGCTTGCCACGATGCGCAGCACCTCGGCAAAGGCGAGCGTGACCAGGGCAAAATAGGATCCGCGAAGACCTGACCGAAATGTCATAGCTCCGATCACGGCGCCGAGCGCGGCGCCGGCGGCGATGCCGATCGCAAAGCCCGGCCAGGCATTGACGCCGTAGCGCATCTGCAGGATCGCGGTGACATAGGCCCCGGTCCCGAAAAACGCGGCGTGGCCGAACGAATATTGCCCGCCATAGCCGCCGAGGATGTTCCAGCCCTGCCCCGCCAGCGCGATCATCAAAGTCACCACAAGGAAATTGAGCGTGGCGTTCGACTGCACGACCAGCGGCACGGCG
>DASSYU010000037.1:0-4586 GCA_035703125.1 Pseudolabrys sp.
G
Organism: Pseudolabrys sp.; assembly: GCA_035703125.1. GTDB lineage: Bacteria > Pseudomonadota > Alphaproteobacteria > Rhizobiales > Xanthobacteraceae > Pseudolabrys. Next base: position 2 of record DASSYU010000037.1, read on the forward strand.
CCGGTACCTACAATACGCGCGCTTTGGTGCCGGAAGTGTTGGTCAACGGCGCAAAATGGGCGGTCGTGCGGCCGCGCCTTGAAGTTGACCAATTAATTGCGCTCGATCGCATGCCGGATTGGCTTTGAGCGCATAAATAGGCGCGTAGTCCGGCGGTTCGGCGCATGTTACGCTGGGCGCTAGTAGAGATTCTCCCGAGCCACAGCGACGGAGCGGCTTTTGGACGAGTTGAACGACAAGCCACACGATCGGCAGCCGACGCGGCTTCTGCTCGCGCGTGCATTGCGGCGGGCGCGCGGCAGCCTGCTGTGGGAGCGGCTGTGGCCGGCGCTCGCCTCCGTTGCAATCGTGCTCGGACTTTTCCTCGCATTCTCCTGGGCCGGTCTCTGGCTGATGTTGCCGCCGCTCGCGCGCGCAATCGGCTTGGTCATTTTTGGCCTGCTGCTGATCGGGGCGGCGGTGCCGCTGGCGATCCTGCGGCTGCCGAGCGTCAATGAAGGGCTGCGGCGCCTCGATCGCCGCAGCGGCGAAATACACCGGCCAGCGACGGCCGTTTCCGATCACATTGCCGCAAACGGAAGCGATCCGGTGGCGCAAGTCCTATGGCAGGCGCATGTCGAGCGGACGCTGTTGTCCGCGCGCAAGGTCAAAGCCGGCTGGCCGATGCCGCGGCTGTCACTGCGCGATCCGATGGCGTTGCGCGCGCTCGTGTCCATTTTGGTGGTGGCGACGTTCTTCGCGGCGAGCGGCGAGCGGTTCAAGCGTGTCGCTGCCGCCTTCGACTGGCACGGCGTGGTCGCGCCGGCGAATTTCCGGATCGACGCGTGGATCACGCCGCCGGTTTATACCGGACGGCCGCCGGTGATGCTGCCCGGCCTGCGGCCGGGTGAAACGGCGCAGAACGCGGCGCCGGTCGCGGTGCCATCCGGCAGTCAGCTTGTGATCCGCGCGACCGGCAAAGTCCATTTCGAAATTATCCGCAAAGGCGGAATCGAGGATGCGCCCGCCGAGGCACGCGCGCCTTTGCCGGCCGGGACGGAAGAGCGCAGGCTTGTGATCAAAGGGGACGGCTCGGCCGCGGTGCATGGAGTTCTCGGCGGCGATCTCGTGTGGAATTTCACGGCGATTCCGGACCGCGCGCCGACGATCGATCTGATCCGGGATCCGGAGCGGCAGGCGCGTGGCGCGTTGCGGCTCGACTATCGCGTGCAGGACGACTATGGCGTGGTCGAAGCGAAGGCCACCTTTACGCGCAAGGAAGAAAAGGCGTCAGACAAGCCGCCGCGCCCGTTGTTCAGCGCGCCCGATTATGCGCTCGTCCTGCCGCAACAGCGGACACGCGCGGGCACTGCGCAGACGACGCATGACCTGACCGAGCATCCGTGGGCCGGCACCGATGTGATGTTGACGCTCACCGCCCGCGACGAGGCCGGCAATGAGGGCCGCAGCGAGCCGCGCGAGCTGCAGTTGCCGCAACGTATCTTCGTCAAGCCGCTGGCAAGGGCGTTGATCGAGCAGCGCCGAAACCTTGCGCTCGATGCCGAGAGCAAGCCGATCGTGCTCACCGCGCTCGATGCGCTCACCATCGCTCCGGAGCGCTTTACGCCGGAGGCAAGCGTCTATCTGGGCTTGCGCTCGATCTATCACGAGCTTGAGCATGCCAAGAGCGACGATGCGCTGCGCGATGTCGTCGCGCGCCTGTGGGACATGGCGGTCCAGCTCGAAGACGGGAACGTGTCGCAGGCCGAGCAGGCGCTGCGCCAGGCGCAGGAGGCCTTGCGGCAGGCGCTCGAGCGCGGCGCAAGCGATGAGGAAATCAAGAAGCTGATGGATCAGCTGCGCGCCGCCATGGACAAGTTCCTGCAGGCGCTTGCCGAGGAAATGCGCAAGAATCCGCAGCAATTGACGCGTCCACTCGATCGCAACAATACGCGCATGCTGAGCCAGCAGGACCTCAAGAGCATGCTGGACCGGCTGGAGAATCTGGCGCGCTCGGGCAACAAGGATGCTGCGCGCCAGCTGCTCGAACAGCTGCAGTCGATGCTCGAGAACCTGCAGATGGCGCGGCCCGGCGCCCAGGGCGACGATGGCGACGATGACGACATGATGTCGGCCCTCGACGAGCTCGGCGACATGATCCGCAAGCAGCAGCAGCTGCGCGACAAGACCTTCAAGCAGGGCCAGGAAAACCGCCGCGACCGTCAACGCGGTCAGCAGGGCCAGAACCAGATGGGCGACCTGCGCCAGGATCAGCAAGGGTTGCGTGACCGCCTCAACAAGCTTCTGGAGCAACTCCGCCAGCGCGGGCTCGGCCAGCAAGGTCAACAAGGCCAACAGGGGCAAAAGGGCCAACCGGGACAGCAAGGGCAGGGCGGCGAGATGGGCGAACTCGGCGATGCCGGTGAAGCCATGGGCGAGGCGGAAGGTCAACTCGGCGAGGGTGACGCCGATGGTGCCGTCGGCAGCCAGGGCCGTGCTCTCGAGGCCATGCGAAAGGGCGCCAAAGGCCTTGCGCAATCGATGCAGCAGCAAGGTATGGGTCCGGGTCCAAACGGGCGGCCGGGCCGCGGACAATCGCGCGCCCAGCAGGAGACCGATCCGCTCGGGCGGCCGATGCGCCGCGGCGATTACAGCGACGACTTCACCGTCAAGGTCCCGGGTGAAATCGATGCGCAACGGGCGCGACGCATTCTGGAGGAGTTGCGCAAGCGGTTCGGAGAGAGTTTCCGCCCGCAGCTAGAACTCGACTACATCGAGCGATTGCTAAAGGATTTCTGATCTCAGTCGTGCGGCGACGCGCGAACGGCATTACTTCACCGCAGCCGCCGAATCCTGCGGCGTGAAGAAGCGCACCATCACATCGGTTGCGTTTGGCGGCGGGGAGACAAACCGGCTGCGGAAATCAAGTTTTTCTCCAGGCCCGAGAATGCTGCGGCTTGGCAAAGCGTTCCACGTATAGATTTCCTGTCCGGACGCGTCGCGTGCAGCGAAGCGCAGGCGTGGCACCTCGGTGGCCTTGCTGGCGACGCTGACGATGCTGCCTTCGATCACCAAAGCCGACAGTCCTTCCTGCGTTTCTCTCGAAATCCGCATATTCTCGAATTTCAGGTGACGCAGGTTGACCGGCAGGCCGACCGCCGCAAACAACGATGCAGTCTGCGGGAAGAACCTCACAACCTCGCTGCGGGCACCGACAAGCGCAACGTTGAAGGCGAAGAGGACAAGAATAAGTGCAGTCCATCGCGACGAGCGTCGCTCTTTCTTACGTCGTGCCTGAAGGCGCTTGCGGCGCGCGGCAAAATTTTCAATTTCGTCGGCTTCCGTCGTCGCGTCAGACGCGGTTGATGGCTCCTCCGATGCGATCGATGGCGCATCCGTGACAGTGAGGGGTGCCGGCGTTGCTGCTTCACTCTGCGCGGCCGCCTCGGTTGCCTGCTCTTCGGCGGCGGTATCGTCGACGTTGCCCTGAATTCGCTGATCGGGACGTATCACGCCGATGGCAGGGGGCGGCTCATCGTCAGTGCCGGCGCCTGCCATCTCCGGCTTGGACGCGAACCACGTCGTCTTGCATCTTGCACAGCGGACGGTTCGCCCGGCCTCGCCCAGCGAGGCCGGGTCGATCATGTAGGACGTTGAGCAGTTCGGACAGGCGATCAGCATGGCGTCGATGGCAGTTGGATGGCCAACGTAGCAGCCGTCCGTTAATGGATCGGAAACCATGCCGGGCCCCGACAAACGGGGGTTTTTCGCCTTTTTCCCCGCGGCCGCTATGGCGGCGTCGCGATAATCCTGTAAAAACGCGTGCGCCCCGGAGCGGCCTACGGGATGCTTGGGACCCAGGCACGGTCGTGATTCGCCCGGCCTTTTGGGAAATTTATCGGAGAGGGGTGGGTGGTCCGATTTGAGAACGTCGGCTTGCGCTATGGGCTGGGCCCGGAGGTCCTGCGCGACCTCACGTTCCGCATCGAGCCTCACTCGTTCCAGTTCCTGACGGGGCCATCCGGCGCCGGCAAGACCTCGCTGTTGCGGCTGCTGTTCCTGTCGCTCAAGCCGACGCGCGGCCTGATCACTCAATTCGGTCACGACGTTGCGACACTGTCGCGCGATGCGGTTGCGACGTTGCGGCGCCGCATCGGCATCGTATTCCAGGACTTTCGACTGCTCGACCACATGACGACGTACGAAAACGTCTCGCTGCCGTTGCGGGTCATGGGCAGGCCGGAAGAAAGTTACCAGGAGGAGGTCATCGAGCTGCTCCGCTGGGTCGGTCTCGGCGAGCGGATGTGGGCGCTCCCGCCTGTTCTTTCGGGCGGAGAAAAACAGCGCGCGGCGATCGCGCGCGCCGTGATCGCGCGGCCACAATTGCTGCTGGCCGACGAGCCGACCGGCAACGTCGATCCGAATTTGGCGCAGCGCCTGCTGCGGCTGTTTGTAGAACTGAACAAGTCAGGCACGTCGGTTGTCATCGCGACGCACGACATCGGACTGATGGACCAGTACGATGCCCGGCGCCTCGTGCTGCATGACGGCCGGTTGCATATTTACGACTGAGACTCGCGATGAGTGACGCACGCATCGATTTGAC
>DASSYU010000501.1:0-2826 GCA_035703125.1 Pseudolabrys sp.
GATGCTCGCCCCCGAGCGCACGCGCACGCAGACCCTGGTGTGCACGGAGAATGGTCTGGTGCTCGTGATTTCCTACGAGAAGATCGAGCAGCTCTACTACCAGAACCCGAAGTTCGGGTTCTATTTCCTGCGCCTGTCGACGGCGCGGCTGTTCGACAACATCAAGCGGCTGGAAAGCGCGCTGCGCGAGCGCGACGAGGAAGTTCTGAATTTACGGAAAGTGCTCGCCGGATAAAGGCGCGTGCACATCCTCCCAACGTGCACGCGCCTTGCTGTCAGGAGCGGCTCGCGACCCCGCCGTGCGGATTGACGAACACGTAACCGCGCACGTCGCGCACGTGCACGCGTGACAGCCCACCGCCTGAATTGTAGTCGCGGACCAGCCACTGCCCGTTGCCGGCGGACCCTTCGATGTACATCACGTGGCCGCTGCGGACCGCGGCAAGCCCGGCACGCGGGCCGGACTCACGCGGAAACAGCCGCGCCCAGTTGGAGGCGAGATTGAGCCGCTTGTCCTCGAGCCCGAGATATTTGCGCAGGCCGCAGCCACAATATGAGTACGGGCAGCCGGCCGGGCGCGTGCCAATGATCTGGGCCGCATCGGCATTTGCGTAGGCGCGATTGCCGGTCGCATCGACAACGGGCTCCGCGGGAACGGCCGCTGCCGCGGCTTGCGAAGCAGCGCCCATGCAGACGCCCCGTCCTTCGTTCGTCATCGTGCAGTTTTCGGCACGATGCCCGGCGGACCGCCGCGCGGAATACGTGTGCTGGTACCGGGCGCGACGGCCGGACTGGTTAAGAACGACCTGGTCCGGGGCCTGGCTGTATGAGTAGGTTTGTTGATGCCGCTGATGGCGCTTGGGGTAGGCCTCGGCCGGAGTGAGCATAAGAGCCGCAAGGAGCAAGACGATCGAAGCTCCCATGATAGTCAGACGATTCATGGTTGGTCCTCTTGTGAGCTGGTGATGCATTCCGGTGACGCCGCCTCCTGTCGGCGTTGCTGGGACAAAACGACCCCCTGCCCGCACAAACTGCAAAGCTGTAGCGCGGGTCCAATTCCCCGGCGTCAGCCGAACGAAAGGCAGGCCCGCGTCACTTCCAAGTACAAGTAACCGTCTCGGAGAGTTCCTCTCCCGAAAAGACTTGAGCGCCTAACGACTCAAACGAACTAAAGTTCCTCAAATGATTCGACGTAAGCACACCCAGTTCTTTGCTTGTTGGTGCGGAAATACTTTGGTTTGTAAAATCATTGTTTTTCCAATGCTTCGATCAACTTAGTCAGGTAAACGACGTAGTCGGTTTATCTTTTGATAACTTTCAAAGTATCCAGTTACCGGGTGCACCCATGAATGGACCGATGGATCTTTCCTACACGCAGAACATGGAAGACACGCACCTCTGGCTCGCCTTCGGCGGGAGACACAATGGCATCTACGTCGACATCGGGGCCGGCCATCCGATCGCGGACAATGTCTCGTTCTTTTTCTACGAGCGCGGCTGGCAGGGCGTCGCCGTCGAGCCGCAGCAAAAACTCATCGATCTCTATGCGCGGCTGCGCCCGCGTGATGCCGCGGTTGCGGCCCTGATCGGCACGCAGAGCGGCGAAGCCGACTTCCATGTGTTCGAGGCCTTCCACGGCCTCTCGACCACCGACATGAGACATGCCGAGGCGGCGACCGCGCTCGGCGCCGGCTACCGGACCGTGAAGGTGCCGATGATCACGCTCGCCGGGCTCTGCCGGAAGCACGGGTTGGGCGAGATCGATTTTCTGAAAGTCGACGTCGAGGGCGCCGAGGCCGACGTCCTGAAAAGCGGCGACTGGAAGGTCTTCCGGCCGAAGGCCGTCGTGGTTGAGGCGGTCGCGCCCGGCTCGAACCAGCCCTCCTGGGAAAGCTGGGAGCCGTTTTTGCTGGCGCAGGGCTACCGCTTCATGCTGTTCGACACGCTCAACCGCTTTTACGTCGCCGAGGAAGCAAAAGACATCGCTGCGCGATTTCCGCGCGAGCGTGCCCCGTGGGATTCAGTGCGTCACATGTACGAAATCGGACGCGCGCCGGAGAATGCGAGCCATCCCGAGCACGCCCTCGCCGGCATCCTTGCCCGGGGCTTCTGGGCTTCGCTGCCTCATCTCGACCGCACACTGCTTGCCGACGTTCTCGAACGCGGCCGCACGCCGGCCAACACGGCGGCGGTCGATGCCGCCCTGCAGGCGCTCGATACCGAGGACTTTCGCGCCCGCCTCGGCCGCATCGCCTGCGGCTACGACGGCGGGCAGATTTACAAGGAATAAGAGTGAGGCGCCACACACTCCGCTCATTCCCGCGCATAGCCGTCCGAAGGACGGCGTGCTTCCGCACGCCTATGCGGGAATCCAGGGCCAAAATAAATGATTCAGGGTGTGATCGCCCCTGGACCCCCGCTTTCGCGGGGGTGAGCGGAAATGAAATATTGCGACCAGCAACACACTCCGCTCATTCCCGCGAAAGCGGGAATCCATAAATGACTGTCCCGGAATGACAATAGCAATGTCGTGCGGATGACCTCTCCCTACGGGAGAGGTAACTGCTTGCGGCGTTCGAAGCGTGACACCGTCACGACCGTGCCGATCAGCAGGAAGAGCAGCAGCAGCTTTGAATACTCTATTACAAGGGCGAGCATGGCCTGCTCCAGTGTTCTTATCCGTGTCCCCGCCGTCCGCGTAACGCAAGATATCCATTCGACAAGCGGGCAAATGTGAGGCACCTCACAGACGATAACGGTTTTGTGTTTCAATCTTCTGACACGAAGGCCCGAACCTCCCTCCTTCGTCCCGCCGGAAACGGCGGG
>DASSYU010000607.1:0-3758 GCA_035703125.1 Pseudolabrys sp.
CGGCCTGATCGAAAGCTACACCACGCAATTTCTCGACCCTGGCCTGATCGACATCGTCGTGTTCGCGTTGCTGTTGCTGATGCTGGCGATCAAGCCCACCGGGCTCATCTCGGAGCGACGCGAAGAAAATGTCTGATCCGGCGCTCGTACGGCATTTGCCGGGTCAGCGCGCGGCGCTGCGGTCGCGCTGGCTGGCTTATGCGCTTGCGATCGCGGTCATCATCGCTCTGCCGCTTGTCTTCAACGACACCTATTGGCGCACGAACCTGACGGTGTGCGCGATCAACGTTCTATTGGCGATCGGGCTCGACTTCATTCTCGGCTATGCCGGCCAGCTCAACCTCGGGCATTCGGCGTTTTACGGGCTGGGCGCCTATGTCTCGACGCTGCTGATCGTGAAACTTGGCATTCCGTTCTGGGTTGCCTTCATCGCGGGCGTGGCCTTCGCGGGGATTGCCGGAACGTTTCTCTCGTTGTTCGCGGTGCGCCTGCGTGGGCACTATCTGGCCATCGCCTCGCTCGGCTTTGCCGTCATCGTTCACCAGATCTTGCTGAACTGGATCAGCCTGACGCAGGGGCCGCTCGGCATTTACGGCATCGCACCGCCGCCGGCGATTGTGATCGGCGGCGTGGTCATTGCCGACTTCCGCAATCTCGCCGCGTTCTTTTACCTGGTCGCAGGATTCGCCTTCCTCTCGTACATCCTGCTGAGCCAGCTGGTGCGGTCGCCGATCGGGGAAACGCTGACCGCGATCCGCGAGGACGAGGTGTCGGCGGCCTCGCTCGGCATCAACGGCGCGGCCTGGAAGGTCTTCGCCTTCGGCGTCGGCTCGGCGGTCGCCGGCGCCGCCGGCTGTTTCTATGCAAGCTTTGTCGGCACTTTGGTGCCTGATGCGTTCTTCGTGTCGGAGGCCTTCACCATTCTCTCCATGGTGATCGTCGGCGGGATGGGCACGCTGATCGGGCCGGTCTTCGGCGCCATTCTTCTGACCGTTCTGCCGGAAGTCCTGCGCGGCTTCGGCGACCTGCGCCTGGTGGTCTATGGCGCGGCGCTTACATTCGTCGTGCTTTTCATGCCTGGCGGGCTCGCACAGGCGGCGCGCATCGTCGCCGAGAAACTCGGCCTGAGGCGCTCCGCATGAGCACGGCAGCCGCAACAGCCGCGACGGCGCAGCCGCTTCTGCAGGGGCGGAGCCTGCACAAGAATTTCGGCGGTGTGAAAGCGGTGTCGGACATTTCGTTCGACGTGCCGGCGGGCACAATTTTCGCGGTGATCGGACCGAACGGGGCGGGGAAGTCGACGCTGCTCAACCTGATCAGCGGCGTCTACCAGGCCAATGCCGGATCGCTGTCGTTCAAGGGCAGCGATCTTTCGAGAATGCCCGCGCACCGGCGCGTGCGGCTCGGCATCGCACGGACGTTCCAGAAGATTCGCCTGTTCAAGCAGCTCAGTGTGCTGGAAAACGTGATCGCAGGTTTTCACATCCACCACAGCATTCCGGCCTGGCAGTATGTGGTGCATGGCGCGGTCTTTGTAGAGGACCAGCGGCGCTGCCGCGAGCAGGCGGCTAGACTTTTGGATTTCGTCGGAATGTCGGCGCGTCTGCACGTCCAGGCGGGCTCGTTGTCCTACGGCGAGCAGCGCATGCTCGAGCTTGCACGCGCGCTTGCGACCAGGCCACAGCTTCTGCTGATCGACGAGCCGGCCGCGGGGTTGAACGCCGCAGAGGTCGACAGCCTGCTCGACCGTATCCGTTCGTTGCGCGATGGCGGCACGACGGTCGTGCTGGTCGAGCACAACATGGATCTCGTGATGAATGTCGCTGACCGCATCATGGTTATGGACTATGGCCGGCACTTGTTTGAGGGCGTTGCGGCCGAGGTGCAGAAGAACCCGGCGGTGATCGCGGCTTATCTTGGCGGAGAGTTGTCGTGAGCGCGCTTCTGGAGGTCGAGAGCCTTGAGCTTGCCTATGGACCGGTGGCGGTCTGCCGGGACATTTCATTGCGGCTCGACCGCGGCGAGATCGTCGCGCTGATCGGTGCCAACGGTGCCGGAAAATCAACGACATTGCGCGCGATCGCGGGCGTGCTGCCGCCGAGGCGCGGTACGATCAGGTTTTCCGGCCAGGATGTCACGGCGACGCAGTCTTACGAGCGCAGCAAGCTCGGCATCGCGCTGGTGCCGGAAGGCCGCCATGTCTTTCCGTTCCTGACCGTGCGTGAAAACCTCGAGCTCGGCGGCTTCAATGTCCGCAGCGACGCCGCAAAGGTCCGCCAGCGCATGGACGGGATCTTTGCCATGTTTCCGCGGCTGTCGGAGCGCACCAGCCAGAACGCCGGCACGCTGAGCGGGGGCGAGCAGCAGATGCTTGTGCTCGGCCGCGCCATGATGTCGGAGCCGCAGCTGCTCTGCCTCGACGAGCCGTCGCTCGGACTTGCGCCGATCGTCGTCCAGGACATCTTCCAGAAGATCAAGGCCATCAACGCAGCCGGCACCAGCGTGCTGCTGGTCGAGCAGAACGCGCGCTACGCCTTCGAGACTGCGAGCCGTGGTTACGTGCTGCAGACCGGCTCGGTGATCGCGAGCGGTTCCTGTGCCGAGCTCAAGCTCAATCCGCGCGTGCAGGAAGCCTATCTCGGTCGTATCGCGGCGGCTGCGGTGTCATGACGCTCGCCGGCAAATATTCGCTGGCGGGCAAATCCGCCGTCGTCACCGGCGCCGGCAACGGCATTGGGCGCGCGATTGCGCTCGCATTCGCTGAAGCGGGCGCGAACGTCGCCTGCGTCGATCTGGACGGAGCGGCGGCAAAGGCAACGGCCGCGGCGATCGGGAAGACGGCCATTGCGGTTGCCTGCGACGTGAGCAACGAGGCGCAGGTCGAGGCAGCCGCCAAAACGATCCTCGCCAAATATCCCGCCATCCACATTCTGTTGAACGGCGCGGCCGGAAACGATCCGAACGGAACGGTGCTGGAGCTCACGCTCGCCGACTGGACCAAGGTTTTCGGTGTCAATGTCGCGGGCGCGTTCCTGATGAGCCGCGCGATTCTGCCGGCAATGATCAAGGCGGGCGGCGGCAGCGTCATCCACATCGCTTCGCAACTCGGCAGCGTCGCGGGGCCGCGCCGCGCGGTCTACTGCGCCAGCAAGGGTGCATTGATCCAGCTCGCCAAGGCGATGGCGACCGACCATGCCGCGCAGAACATCCGGGTGAACACGCTGTCGCCGGGCGCGGTCGAAACCGATCGCCTGGTGAAACGCTTCGGCGACATGGAAACCGCACGACGAACGGCCGGCCCGAAGCATCTGCTGCAGCGGCTCGGTCAGCCCGAGGAAATAGCGCAGGCTGCCGTTTTTCTTGCGAGCGATGCGTCGAGCTTCATGACCGGGGCCGACCTCCTGGTCGACGGCGGCTATAACGCGACCTAACGGTCTTAGCGCCCGAGGATCGTGCCCGCCATTGCACGCGGGTCGCGCTTCGGCCATGTGCCCGCATCGGCGGCCTGGAACAGGTCCGACAGGTGCATGTTGAAGATGGCCGGCTCCTCGAGATTGATGTTGTGGCCGGAGTTTCCCATCACGACCAGCGAGGCGGTCGGAATGTTCTTCTTCATGAGGATGCCCGGCTCGAGGCAGGGCCAGTCCTCGTCGCCGGTCATGATCAGCGTTGGCACCGCGATTGTCTTCATCTTGTCGACCAGATCGAACAGCGATGGGCGCCGCTTCTGCACACCGCGCATGGTGAGCGCCGCGCCT
>DASSYU010000297.1:0-3860 GCA_035703125.1 Pseudolabrys sp.
TCGCCGCCGACCATCTCGAAAATCGTATCGTCAAGCTAATGGAACGGATCGACGCGTCGGATTCGCGTCTTGACAAGCTCGACGCAATAGAGCGCGGCCTCGCCGATCTCCTGGTGCACATCGAAGAACTGCGCGCAAACAAAAAATCGACGGCCATCCGCGCGGAAGGGCCCGGTATCGATTCGCTCACGCAGGATATTGTCTACAGCCGGAAATCGCTGGACGCCGTGCACAGACGACTGGGCGATCTCTTCGATCGCCTTGCAATCATCGAACAAGGAATTCACGCCGCCGGGGCGGACAAACCCGCAACGCCAAAGCCCGAAACGGCGCAAGGCGACAACTTCCAATTTGCTTCACCCACACACCTGGTACCGGCTGAACTTGCGCTCGCTGCAGAATCACTGGTTGAAACATCCATCGTGCCGGAAACGCCGGCGCCATCGATTTCTCTTCTGCCGGACGCCGCACCGCTGCCAATCCCCGCCGCACTGCCTGTCTCAAATCGCATCGAGACGGCGGCACGCGTCACCATCGAATTGCCCCCGGATCAACCGCTCGAGCCCGGGTCAGGGCCACCGCGCCGCGCTCCGCCGAGTTTGCGGATTGCAGCCTCGGAGGCCGCACTCGGAGGAGCGCGACCGGCCGCGGGGGCTTCCGCCAGCAAGGCGAGTTTCATTGCGGCGGCTCGCAGGGCGGCCCAGGCCGCGGGCCAGGAGCAAGGTAATCGCACCCCGCGCGCCGATATGCGCAATGCTCCGGATTATGCGGCACCGCCCATGCGGAGCAGGGTCGCAACGCGGGTCAAGTCGGCGCTGCTGGCGGCGAGCATTGTCGCAATCATCGCCGGCTCGTTCCAACTGCTGGGCAACATCTTTGATTTCAGCATCTTTGACACGATCGAAAGCAAGATCGCCGCAAATATCGATTCCGACGGCGCCGACGCCGAGGAGGGCGACTCCGCGACCGTCGCCGCCATTCCGAACGATGAAACGGCCTCAACGAGCGCCGTGGACGCTGCAACGCCGGCCGCACCGCGCTCCGCCGACGTCACCATCGGCTTGCTGTCGCCGCAGTCGTTGCCAAGCCTGACACCTGCGCCGCCGGTCGGGATTCAACCGGCCCCTTTGCCGCCAGCGTCATCTCTCCTTGCGCCGGCGTTGAGCGTGCCCGGCCCTGTGGCTACCACGCCGGGCGGCGACGTCACCGGTTCGGTAGCACACGCCCCCGCCAAGCAGGCGGCGCCCCTGCAACCGCCGGCATCCGACCGCCTTCCCGCGAATATCGGTAGCCCGCGGCTGCGAAACGCCGCGCTCGGCGGCGATGCCGGGGCAGCCTATGAAGTGGCGATGCGCTTCGTCGAAGGCCGCGGTGTTCCGGCCAATCTGGACGAGGGCGCCCGCTGGTTTGAGCGGGCCGCAAGCAAGGGCCTGACGCCTGCGCAATTCCGCTACGCGAGCATGCTCGAAAAGGGCCAGGGTGTGAAAAAAGACCTGACGGCGGCGCAGAAGCTCTATATCGCCGCAGCCAGCAAGGGCCACGCGAAGGCCATGCACAACCTCGCCGTCCTTTATGCGGAAGGCGCTGAGGGCAAGCCCGACTACGCGAGCGCCGCCCAATGGTTCCGCAAGGCCGCCGAGCACGGCGTCGCCGACAGCCAGTACAATTTCGGCGTCCTGGCCGCCCGCGGCCTCGGCACCGAGCGAAATATTGCGGAATCCTACAAATGGTTCGCCTTGGCCGCCGCCCAAGGGGACAAAGAGGCCGCCCGCAAGCGCGACGACGTCGCCGCCCATCTGGATGCGCAGACGCTCGCATCCGTCCAGCAAGCCGTGAAGAATTTCACGATGGCGCCGCAGCCCGCCGAGGCTATCCAAATCACCGCGCCGCCGGGCGGATGGGACCGCGTGACCCACCCGGCGCAGGAAAAGCAGCGCGCGGCAGGCCCGGTTTCGATCAGCGTCTTCGGGTCAGGAAAGCTGTGAACCGGCACGTCCGATCGCGAGAGGACGTAAACTTCCGCGGTTCTATCGGTTAAATTCAGTTGCGCTGGACCCGGTGAGTCCCCAATCCAGTCGTGCTGGCTGGGGCCGTAACGTTTGCGCGCGTTCCGGTGTTAGTTGTCGTATGAAGCATTGGGGCGCGGCGTCAACAGGCCGCCTATCGACTTAACCGCTGGACGAAGCGCTTGCAGATCTATCTTCCGATCGCCGACCTGCCCGTCAATGTCTTCCTTGTGCTGGGGATGGGTCTCGCGGTCGGCTACATCTCCGGCATGTTTGGAATCGGCGGTGGCTTTCTCATGACGCCGCTTCTGATCTTCATCGGTATTTCACCCGCGGTCGCGGTGGCAACTGTCTCAAGCCACATCGCTGCATCTTCTTTCACCGGCGCTATCAGCTACTGGCGCAAGCGCGCGCTCGACATCGCACTGGCGATGATGCTGCTGAGCGCCGGTATCGTCGGCACGGCAACCGGCGTCTGGCTGTTCACCGAGCTGCGCGCACTCGATCAGCTCGACCTCATGATCGGACTCTCTTACGTCACGCTGCTCACCGTCGTCGGCGGCATGATGATCTACGAAAGCGTGCAGGCGGTGCTTCGCACGCGGCGTGGTGGTCCGGCGACATTGCGGCGGCCCGGCAGCCACACCTGGATTCACGGCTTGCCGTTCAAGCTGCGGTTCAAGCGATCCAAAATCTACGTATCGGCGATTCCGGTCTGGGCGATCGGATTTTTAATCGGGTTCGTCGGAGCCATCATGGGTATCGGCGGCGGCTTCCTACTTGTGCCGATGCTCATTTATTTCCTGCGCGTACCCACCGCGACCGTGATCGGCACGTCGATGGTGTTGACGCTGATCACGATGGCTTCGGCGACGGTCATGCACGCGGCCACCAACCACCTTGTGGATGCGGTACTGGCGCTGATCCTCATGGTCGGCGGCGTCATCGGCGCGCAGTTCGGGGCGCGCACCGGTCAGAAGATGCGAGGCGAACGACTGCGGCTGCTGCTCGGTTTGCTGGTCTTTGCCGTCGGCCTTCGATTCGCCTACCAACTCGTCGTACAGCCGGACGACCTCTACTCGCTCCGCTACGTAGGGAGCGGATGATGCGACGGCTTGCAACCACTCTCGCTCTCCTGCTCGTCGCCTGCGGCGTGGGACCGGCCGCTGCGGAACGGCTGGTCGTGTCGTTATCGAACCATCGCGTCGCGGTGACGTCCAATTTCGTCGGCGAGGAGCTGGTGCTGTTCGGCACCATCGAGCCCGACCAGGCGACGGGTCAGTTGCGCCCGCCCTATGACCTTGTCGTCACGGTCACCGGACCGCAGCAGACCTTGCGCACGCGCCGCAAGGAACGTGTGCTCGGCATCTGGGTCAACGTTGACTCGCGCGAGTTCGTCAGCGTGCCGTCCTATCTCGCGGTGCTCAGCAACCGTCTTGTCGCCGAAATCGCCGACCAGGAAACGTTGCGCAAGTTGCAGATCGGACTCAATTATTTCCTTTTGCCGCAACGGATCGGTCCTGATGTCGCCGACACGGTGACCGACGACCCGTTCCGCCGCGCCTTTGTGCGGTTGCAGAGGCAGCAGGGCCTCTATCGTGAATCAAGCACGGCCGTGACATTCCTCACGCCGACGGTATTCCGCACCGCCATCGCGTTGCCGGCGGCCGTCTCCACCGGTACCTATACCGTCGAGGTTGAACTGTTCTCGCAAGGCAAGCTGGTCGCACGCACGAATTCGGCGCTGGAGGTGATCAAGGCCGGTTTTGAGCAATATGTCGCCGACGCCGCACGCGATTACGGCCTGCTCTACGGCATGGCCACGGCATTGATGGCATTGCTGATCGGCTGGTT
>DASSYU010000363.1:0-2970 GCA_035703125.1 Pseudolabrys sp.
TTCAAGGTGAAATTGCCTCCCTTTGGACCAATTTCTCCGGTTAATCCTTCGATTACCGTGACGGAATACCGGGCCGCGACTGGCGATGACTATCACATGCGTTAACCGGTTTCGTGTGCGGTTCGGGTATTCTGGCGCGTATGACTGATTCGATTGCCAGGCTTTATGACGCCGTCATTGCGGCGCGCGGTGCGGACCCGGAGAAATCCCGAACCGCCCGGCTTCTGCGTGCCGGCCGCGCCAAGATGGCGAAGAAGCTCGCTGAAGAGGCGGTCGAGGTCGTCATCGATGCCATGCACGGACAACCCGAAGCCGTGGTCATGGAAAGCGCCGATCTGATCTACAATCTCGTGGTGCTCTGGGTCCACGCTGGCGTGCGCCCTGAGGATGTCTGGACCGAAATGCGCCGCCGCGAGTTGATGTTCGGCATTGCAGAAAAAGTGCCAAAGGATTTGGTCCGGACTGCGTCACGGCGTAAAGTCGTGCAGTTGGAGAGCAGGCGCGTCCGTAAGCGCCGTTGATCCGTCACAATTTTCCCTACGAGTGGACTGATGACTGCTGAGGCCGCCGAGCCGCGATCCGTGCTGCGCCGTCTTTATGATTGGTGCCTGGCCGCCGCCCATAAACCGCATGCAATGTGGCTTATGGGGGCTGTTTCCTTTGCCGAAAGCTCATTCTTTCCAGTCCCGCCCGATGTCATGCTTATCCCGATGGCCTTGGCGCGGCCCGAACGCGCCTACGTGATGGCGTTCTGGTGCACGGTGACGTCGGTGGCCGGTGGCATTCTCGGCTACGCCATCGGCGCGCTTCTTTATGATTCAGTCGGTCTTTGGCTGATCCAGCTCTATGGCTATGGCGACAAGGTCGAAGCGTTTCGCGAAGCCTACGCAGAGTGGGGGGCATGGATCATTCTTTTGAAAGGCCTGACCCCGATCCCCTACAAGATTGTCACCATCACGTCGGGTTTTGCCGCATACAATCTCGGGCTATTCATCCTTTTTTCTGTCATTACACGCGGCGCCCGGTTCTTCGTTCTGGCATTTCTCCTGCACCGCTACGGCGAGAGCGCGCGTCACATCATTGAGAAACGTCTTGGCCTATGGGTTCTACTCGGAGCCATAGTCATCGTCATAGGCCTTGTGGGCGCGCTATACTTGTTCTGACGGCATAAGGTTCCTCATTTTCGCCATCGAAAACGGGTAACCAGTTGCCTCGGTCATCAATATCTTCTCCGGCCATGGGCACCAGGCAGGCTTTGAAATTTCGGCGGACTGATCTGGCGGGTCAGCGGGCGCTTGCCTGGACGTTCGCGTGCGCCCTTGTGCTGGCTTCCGCGTTGGCATTTGCGCAAGATGCGACCTCTTCGGACGAGAAACGCGACGAAGGTTTTTTTGCTTCAGTCGGCCGCTGGTTTTCGCAGCAATCGGCCAACGTAAACTCGACATTCAAGGACGCGCGCCAGAAGGTCGAAGGGCTTGGCCAGGAAGCGGGCGCTGCCGCGAAGTCGACCGTCGAAGGCGCCAAAGACGCCGCTGGAGCGGTCGCGCGTATTCCGAACGCGCGCGCGGTGACCGGTCACGAGAAATGTGAGCTTGCACCAAATGGTGCGCCAGACTGCGTCGCCGCTGCCAACATGCTGTGCAAGACCAAGGGTTTCGACTCCGGCCGCAGCCTCGACATGACGACAGCTGAGATCTGTCCGCCCAAGGTGTGGATGGCAGGCCGATCGACCGGCCCTGAGTGCCGGACCGAAACTTTTGTCTCGCGTGCAGTCTGTCAGTGAGAATCGACTTCTGCTCGAGCGCTGCTTGTACCGCGGCCGGGTTTATGTTTCCGTCGCGCATCGGCGACGGAGTATCTCTTGAATCTCCACACGAAACTTCTTGAGCGTGAAGCGGCCGGCCGGCCGGTGACGGTCGTCGTGATCGGCGCCGGCAAGTTCGGCACGATGTTTCTCTCGCAGGCGCGCCTCACGCAGGGCATGCATGTTGTCGCCGTTGCCGATCTCGACGTCGGTCGAGCACGGAGTCAATTGAAAACCGCAGGCTGGCCGGACGAATCCTATGCCGCTTCTTCCCGGGCTGACGCGCACAAGAGGCGCACGACGTTCGTCACCGACGACGCCGAAGCGCTCATCGTCGACCCGCAGGTCGAAGTCATCATCGAGGCAACCGGCGTGCCCGGCGCCGGCATCCGCCATGCGCTCAGGGCGATCGCGAACGGTAAGCACATCGTCATGGTCAACGTCGAGGCCGATGCGGTCGCTGGCCCCTTGCTTGCGCGCCGTGCCAAAGCTGCCGGCGTTGTTTATTCGCTGGCCTGGGGCGATCAGCCGGCATTGATCTGCGAGCAGGTCGATTGGGCGCGCGCTGCCGGCTTCAAGGTCATCTGCGCGGGCAAGGGCACGCGCTACGAGCCGCATTATCACAAGTCCAATCCCGATAACGTCTGGGACATCCTCGACAAATATCTGAACATCTCGGACCGCAAGTCGATCAATCCAAAAATGTTCAATTCATTCGTGGACGGGACTAAGTCAGGCATAGAAATGACAGCGGTGTGCAACGCCACCGGACTGGTGCCGCAGTCGAACGGACTCGGCTTTCCGCCGGCGACGCGTTTCGAGCTCGCCGAAATCTGCAAACCCGAGAGCGACGGCGGCACCTTGGAAAAAGCGGGCGTCACCGAAGGGACGTCGTCCGTCTATCGCGATGGCCGCGACGTGCCGCATCATCTTGCGCTCGGTACGTATCTTGTCTTTGAAGGCCAGACTGAGTATGCGCGGCGCTGCTTCAAGGAATACGCGATGTTGGCGGACAAGACCGGAAAATATGCGGCTCTCTACCGCCCGATCCACATGATCGGGCTGGAGCTCGGCATTTCTGTCGCGAGCGCTGCGCTGCGCAACGAGCCGACCGGCGCTCCGAACGGATTCCGCTCGGATGTCGTGGCGACGGCCAAGCGCGCCTT
>DASSYU010000546.1:0-3194 GCA_035703125.1 Pseudolabrys sp.
TATTTGTTTGCGCGCCATCCCGAATGGCAACCAGCCTTCGACATGGATGGGCCACAGGCCGTCGAAACGCGACGCCGGATGCTCGATCGGGTTGCAGCCGACCGCATGCTGATCGAGGCGTACCACTTCCCCTTCCCCGCGTGCGGGCACATCGCAAAGACGGCAAGCGGCTACGAGTTCGTCCCGGCCGAATGGAAGCCGCTGTGACAAAAAGGCCGCCTGAAAAGGCGGCCTTTTTCGGATGCCAAGTAATTCGACTAGCGCGCGTACAGCTCGAGCCCGCCAATTCCGGCGGCCGCGTTTAGCCCGCGTTGCGCGCCGACCGAGACCGGCTGCAACGCGATCGAGCGCTGCAGACCGCCGATCAGCACGTTGGCGCCGAGCCCGCCGCCGATCGTCGCTTCAGCAGTAGCGCCACCATATCCTCCGGCAAGCGCGCCACGACCGCCTACAGCGGGGGCGTACACCGCCCAGGCAATCGTTCCGCCCTCCGTGAAGCCGACGTCGAGGCCGAGGCGCGTGATATGCCCCGCATAGGATTCCTGCCACCCCTGCACTGACCGGAAGTTGCAAGTGACGTTCTTCTGCGAGCCGATGACGAAGCCCATACCGGCCGCAACGTTGCATGTGAGCATGCCCGCACGCACCTGCGCGTCAGCCGGCGTGGCCGCAAGGGCCGCGAGCACAAGGCCTGCGGATGCCATCATTGTCTTCCTGATCATTTCGAATCTCCTGCCAAAACGGCGCGGGCCCCCGACGTGTGAACCCCAGGCCAACTCCAGACATGCCCGTAAAGATTATCCGCAGCCGTGACAAGGATCCCTCACTATTTCGAGATTGCGCCGGCCATCAGAACGTCACGCCCGCCTTTGCGAGGAACGTCCGCCCGGGCAGCGGATATGCGTTGTAGCGCCCGAACGTGGCCGAGCTCGCAACCGCGTAGTCGAAGTACAGCACGTTGAACAGATTCTGCACCTGGACCGACCAGAACAGCTTCTGGACCTGGCCACCAAGGCGCACATCGACCGTCGTATGGGCCGGGATGAGCGGCTGGAAATTCGCCTGATCGTTGTCCATGCGCCGGTCGCCGAGGTAACGCAGCACTGCATCGAACACGACGTACTTTTGGTACAAATCGGCCGACACCCCGATATTTCCCCACCAGCGCGACACCAGCGGGACGTCGTTGCCGGCATAGATACCCTCGCGAAATTTTGCGCGGGTATAACTGAGCGCGCCCTTCAGCCGGATCGTATCGGTCAGATCGAGAGACGCGGCCGTCTCCACACCGTAGCGCCGGGTCGGGTCGAGATTGATGTTGGCGCCGATCGGCGGAAACGGGATGAACAGGATCTCGTTGGTGAGTTGCATATCATAGACGCTGGCCTGCCACGCGAGCCGGCCAAAGCGGCCGCGCAGCCCGGCCTCGATGTCGCGCGAGGTCTGGGTCTTCAGATTGAAGTCGACCGGAAAGGCATTCACGCCGACGCGCTCGTCGACATTCGGCGTGCGGAAACTGTGCGCCACCCGGCCAAAGACGGCAATCATCGGCGAGAAGCGGTGCTCGAAGCCGAAATGCGCCGCGTAATTGCTTTCGGTCCTGTCGAGCGGAATGGCCTGCGCATCGAAGGAGGGAAACGCGCCGGGTGCCGTCGGATCGAACGTATCGTGGGCATTGATCCGTGTCTGCTCCAGGCGCCCGCCCCACGAGAGATCGGTGGTCGGCAATACAGAGAGCGCCTGCTGCGCATAAACCGCCGTCGACTGTTGCTGGAGATTGTAGGTATGGATTGGCGGATCGCCGAGCGTGACACTGCGCTTGGCCTCGAGCTTCGAATTGTAATAATCGACGCCCGCAATCACTTTTGTGGGCATTCCTGCGATCTGAGTGTCGATGATCGCGCGCGGTGTGATTGCCGCAGTCGTCAGCTCACGCGCGTCCGACGTGTCGAATCCAAACAGCGACGAGAACGCCTTCTGGTCCTTGCGGCGCAGATTGCCGTCCACGATCACTTCGACGCTGTTGCCGATCTTGCGGGATACGCCGAGCACGACGCCCGCGCCGGCCTTTTCCGCAAAAGCGGTCGGTGTGGTGGCGCCGCGGCGATCGGTCACCAACTCGTTGATGCCGGCGGCCTGGTCGACGAGCCGCGCGCCTGGGAGGCCGAGGCGCTGGTCGTCCGCGACGATATTCACCCAGGCCGAGCCATCGCTGCCGTTATATCGCAGATCACCGACAGCGTTGCGCTGGCGCAGCGCGCTGTTCACGCGATAGCCGTCGGAATTCACGCCGTTCGCGAAGACCGATGCCGAAAACGGCCCGTGTGAGACCGCAGCCGAGCCGTTGAGCTCGGTCTGATCGAACGAGCCGAATCCGGTCTCGATGCGCGCGCTTGGTGGCAATCCCACGCCGGTCTTGGTGATGATGTTGATGACGCCGCCGACCGCGCCGCCGCCGTAGAGGACGGCGCCGCTATTGCCGCGCGTAATTTCGATGCGCTCGATGCTGTCCTTCGGAATGGTGCTCAGATCGACGCCGAGAAGGTCGATGTCGTTCAGCCGGCGGCCGTTGAGCAGAAACAGCGTGTTGGACGATGCCGTCGAGCCGAAGCCACGCAGGTCGACGACCGTCGTGGCGCCGTTATTGCCGCCCGTGGTGCTCCAGGTCTGGATGCCTGCTTCGCGCGACAACACGTCCTGAATCGTCATTCCGGGCGAGCGGGCGATCTCTTCCGCCGTGATGACGCTGTTGGACGCGCCGATGATGCCGGTGCCCGTGCGCGACGCCCAAACGTCGATCGTCGGCAAAAACTTCGTCGAGTCCTGCGCAAGCGCCGTTACGGGCAGCAGAAAGGCCAGAACAGCGATTGCGCCGCACTTACGTATCGCTCCCATGACACAACGTGCCTTCGTGTGCGCTCCGCGCTCGGCGCGCTGACGCATCGGTGAAGACCAGGCCCGTTGCGAAGAACGCAAATGAAGCGCGCGACGTGTCGCCTGCCTCACATGCGGAATGTCGTGGGAGATTTCGCTCTCACGGCCTTCGCACCGGTATTGCCGTCACCGCTGCGAAAGACCGCTCCGTATGGACACCCCGTCCACCGGTTGGGTGACTGCGCTGGCAGGTCTCCTGGCTCGCGGGTCGTTGCCTTGTCGGTCCGGCCTTCCCAGTTTCCCAGTGGCCGATCTGGACC
>DASSYU010000132.1:0-2554 GCA_035703125.1 Pseudolabrys sp.
CCTTTCCGGAGAACGCACCGCCACCGTGGGGCGCGTAGCCACCGTAGGTGTCGACGATGATCTTGCGGCCGGTAAGACCGCAATCGCCGTCAGGTCCGCCGATCACGAAGTTGCCGGTTGGATTGACCAGGAAGTCGGATGGCTTTTTCGGCATCCATCCTTTCGGGAGCGCGGACTCCACGGCATCGGAGATCATCTCCTTGATCAGGCCGGGCGTATATTTCTTGCCATTGCGGCTCTGCGCATTGTGCTGCGTCGATACCACGACCTTGGTGCAGCCGATTGGTTTGCCGTCGACGTAACGAATGGTGACCTGGCTCTTCGAATCGGGCTGCAGGTCGTAGAGCTGGCCGGAACGGCGCTTTTCCGAAAGAACCTTGAGGATCTTGTGCGCGAAATAGATCGGCGCCGGCATGAATGAGTTCTTCTCGTGGACCTCGCTCTCGGTGCAGGCGAAGCCGAACATCATGCCCTGGTCGCCGGCACCTTCTTCCTCTCCGCCCTTCTTCTTCTTGGCATTCACGCCCATCGCGATGTCAGGCGACTGGCCATGCAGGAGCACCTCGACGTCCGCGCCGTAATACGAAAAGCCGTCTTGGTCATAGCCGATGTCCCTCACGACATCGCGTGCGATCTTGGTGATGAACTCGCGATCGACCACGGCCTTGTCGCCGTGCTTGCGGAACAACGGCGCCTGACCGCGCCCTTCGCCGGCGATGACGATCTTATTGGTTGTTGCGAGGGTCTCGCAGCCGAGCCGTGTGTTCACCAAGCTGTCGTCGGCGATGCCGAGCTTGATGTCGTTTTCCAGAAATGCGTCGAGCACCGCGTCAGAAATCTGATCACAGACCTTGTCCGGATGACCTTCCGAAACCGACTCGCTGGTAAAAAGAAAATTCGTGTGAGCCACCGCTGCAACTCCTCCCGTGGCGCGGCTGCGTTGCCGCCTCATGCCATGTCGGGGTGGTTCTTGCAGCGGCGGCGATGCAGGTCAAGATGCGGGCAGCGTTGGGCAGATGCCTCAAAACGATGGGATATGACCCTGGGTCAGTTGATACCGGCGATTTGTTCGACGAGATCGACGATACGCCGCCGCAGCTTGCTGCTCTTTATGCGCATAAAGGCCTTGGTCAGGGACAGGCCATCGGACGTCGCAAGGAAGTCGGCGACGTAGGCCGGCGAGGGCGCTTCACCCATGCCGCCGGCATGCCCCGACGCATGCGGTGCGCCTTCGAAAAAAAATGAAACCGGCACCTGGAGAATGTGCGCGATTTGCTGCAATCGGCTTGCGCCAATGCGGTTAGTCCCCTTTTCGTATTTCTGCACTTGTTGGAAAGTGAGCCCAAGAGCATCACCAAGCTTTTCCTGACTCATGCTGAGCATCATTCGGCGCATACGGACGCGTGAACCGACATGTCTGTCGATCGGGTTCGGCGCCTTCTTAGCCATAGATTTCTCCTATGCCCGCATGTCGGGCATAGTTGTCACAAGTGAAGGCGCCAGCGCAATGCGCGAGTCCTTGTAATCGGGAAACGCTACGTAAATTTAGTCATAGATGTCAGTGGAAGTTGTATCACTACATTCCGATGGTATTTTGTTTAGTGGCGATTTTGTTGCCTGATTTTCATGCAGCAACTTGCATAATGCTGTGAACAATTGCGCAATCTACGCGCGAAACCGCCGGCGCCCTACGACAAGCAGACCAAGTAACAAGGCGAAACCCAAGAGGTAGTTGCCGTACTTCACGTACAGCGTCGGTTCGATCGCAGCCGGCAGCCGGGCGTCCAGCACGCCCTCGACTCCCAAGGGCAATGAATTGATGATGCGTCCGACGGGGTCGACCACCGCCGAGATGCCGGTGTTGGCTGCGCGTACCAAGGGCAGTCCTTCGGCGATCGCAAGGACGCGCGCCTGCTGGAAATGCTGATACGGCCCGGAGCTGATTCCGAACCAGCCATCGTTCGTGACATTGACCATCCAGCTCGGCCGCTCGCCGGGCGGCACGGCGGCACCAGGAAAGATTGCCTCGTAACAGACCAACGGCAGCATTTTTGGTGCGCCGAGAATATCCATCGGACGTCGGCGATAACCGGAAAGAAAGCCACCGATTACTTTCGTCAATTGCATAACGCCCAGCCGCTCGAGCACACGTTGGAACGGCAGGTATTCGCCGAACGGAACAAGATGCACCTTGTCGTAAATGCTGCGGATCGACCCATTGGGGTCGATCACATAGATCGAATTGTACGCGCGCTGGTCGCGCGGGTTGGCATCCGACGTCGCCCGCACTGCGCCCGTTATCAGTACCGTTGACGGCCTGATCAGGCCGGCGATTTGCGCAAGCGCGTCAGGTTCGCGTGTTAGGAAGAAAGGAAAAGCTGCTTCTGGCCAAATGAGATGCGTCACGTCACGGAGGCCATTCGAGCCTGGGCTTGTGGCGCGATCTGATAGACGCAAGTAACGGCTCATTACGTCCGCCTTTGCCGAATAGTTGAATTTGTCATCTTGCTGCAAATTGGGCTGCATGATGCGCAGGCGGACGCCGTTCACGTAT
>DASSYU010000255.1:0-2461 GCA_035703125.1 Pseudolabrys sp.
TTTGCCGAGATCGACGCCGTCCGACAGCCACACGACTTCCACGTTCGGTGCGGCGGCAAGAAATCGCTCGATGAGCGGCAAGGCTGCACTGCGGTCAATGCCGAAAGGCTTCGGCTTGATCTGCTTGATCTGCACGCGGGCGGCGCCTGCGAGACCGAGGGAAATGTCGCGATCGGTCTCCGACAGCGGCAGGATCGCGACGCCGCGATTGTCGGCTTCGGCGCGCGCGATCATCTCGTCAGCGGTTCGTAGGCGCGCGTCCCAGGATGCCGCCGCGGGCCAGCCGTCGTCGAGCATGATCAACAGCGGGGCGGCGCGGTCCGTGGTCGCAAGCGGGGGGTTCCACAGTGGGCCGGCGGCGGCGATGATGATGAGGGCGGCCAGGGTCAGCCGCAGCAGCGTGAGCCACCAGGGCGTGCGCGCCGGGGTTTCTTCCTTCGGGGCGATCTCGAACAGCAGGCGCGTCGGCGGAAAATCGACGCGGCGGGGCCGCGGCGGAATCAGCCGCAGCAGCCACCACAGCACGGGCAGACTGAGCAAGCCCAGCAGCACCAGCGGCTGCGCAAACCCCAGCGGTAGTGATCCGATCATGCGGCGCTCGCTGGGCTAGCTGTGGCGTGCCGGGTACTGGCGACGAACGGCTGCGTGTTGTCGCCCATGCGCGAGTGCAGCACGAGCAGAAGTTCACTCGCCGGACGATCGGTGCGGTGGATCGCGAAGGTCCATCCCCGCATATCAGTCTCCGCGCGGATCGCGGCGCGATGGCGCTCGACGACTGCCTGGTAGTCGTTGCGCCAGGCCTCGGCACGGCCCGCGGTGATCCTACCGGCGCCCTCGGGTTCAATGAACTCAACCCGACCCGAATAGGGAAAGCCTTCCTCCGCCGGATCGACAATCTGGACCACGTGGCCATGGGCGCCAGTGGCGGAAAGTTGCGTAATCTTGCCGCGCACGTCGCTCATCGGAACCCACAGATCCGAAAGCAGCACGATCTCCGACAAGGGAGACGGAGCAAACGACGGCGGCAGGCTTGCGCGCTCCGTAGGGTCGTGAAGGATCGCTTCGGCCATCTTTTCGATGACGTTGCGGCTCGCGGTCGGCCGGGTAAGGCCGGGAACGCCGACTCGCTCGCCGCCTTGCACGAGCACTTCGGCCAATGCAAAGGCCACCACAAGCGCGCGCTCGATCTTGCTGTCTTTCGCCAGAGCAGAAGCAAAAGTCATCGACGGCGACCGGTCGGGCCAGATCCACACCGTGTGCGATGCCTCCCATTCGCGCTCGCGCACATACAGATGATCATCACGCGCCGAGCGCCTCCAGTCGACATTCTGGGCAGGCTCGCCAGACATGAAACGACGGTACTGCCAGAAGTTCTCGCCAGGTCCGGCGCGCCGCCGTCCGTGCAATCCGTGAATGACCGTCGAAGCAACGCGGCGCGCCTCAAGAATGAGTCGGGGCATCGCGTCGGCCAGCTTGCGGGCGCCGACCGTCGCTTGCTTTACCGTTCCGGTCTCGATGTCGTTCGCTGTCGACTCCGCCATCGCAGCTATCCGATGCGCGCCTTAAGCCGCCGGATCACATTCGGGATGGTTTCGCCTTCCGCCCGCGCCGCAAATGTCAGCGCCATGCGGTGCTTGAGCACAGGCTCCGCCAGTTCGAGCACATCGTCGACCGAAGGCGCGAAGCGGCTATCAAGAAGAGCGCGTGCGCGCACCGCAAGCATCAGCGCCTGGCTGGCGCGCGGGCCCGGCCCCCAGGAAATCAATTTGCCAATCTCGCCTGCTTCAGGGCCCGGACGCGCCGAGCGCACAAGCGCGAGAATTGCCTCGACGACCGACTCGCCGACGGGCAGCCGGCGAACCAGCCGCTGCGCCGACAGCAGGTCTTCGGCCGTCATCGCCGGCTTGGCGCGCGACTCCTCCGCGCCGGTCGTGTCGAACAGGATTTTTCGTTCGGCGTCCTGATCGGGATAGTCCACGTCGACTTCCATCAGGAAGCGGTCGAGCTGCGCTTCCGGAAGCGGATAGGTGCCTTCCTGCTCGAGCGGATTTTGCGTCGCCAGAACATGGAACGGCTTCGGCAAATCGTGACGGACACCGGCAACGGTCACGTGCTGTTCCTGCATCGCCTGCAGCAGCGCCGATTGGGTGCGTGGCGAGGCGCGGTTGATCTCGTCGGCCATCAGCAATTGCGCGAACACCGGGCCTGCGATGAAACGAAAGCTGCGCTTTCCGCCCGGACTTTCCTCGAGCACCTCGGTGCCGAGAATATCGGACGGCATCAGGTCGGGCGTGAATTGAATACGGCGCGCGTCTAGACCAAGAGCGGTACCCATGGTGTCGACCAGTTTTGTTTTCGCGAGACCGGGCACGCCGACCAGCAGCGCGTGACCGCCGGAGAGGACCGTAACCAGCGCGCGCTCCACCACCACATCCTGGCCGAAAATGACGGCACCGATCGC
>DASSYU010000432.1:0-6929 GCA_035703125.1 Pseudolabrys sp.
TTTGTCGACCATGGTGATGAAGCCGGCGTCGCTCTTGGCTTCGAGGATGCCGTGTTTCCACACTTTCTCCTGCGCCTGTGCTCCGGCGAGGCCAAGGGCAAGCGCAACGGCGGCCAATGCAAATGTCTTGCGCACGGATGACTCCTCCCGATTTGATGGTTTTGTTTGCCGGAAGGCTACGGGCTGGCGCTTGCTAGCGCAACTTGCGATTTGTCGGCGGCGGCCCGCCATACTCCGCTCATTCCCGCGCAAGCGGGAATCCAGAGCCCAATCGCAAAACTTGTCGCCCTGGGTCCCCGCTTCCGCGGGGACGAGCGGAGTAAAATCCCGCAAGGGAGCGGACTAAATCCTGTACTCCCCGCCGCGCTTGCGGCCCTGTTCGACGTTGAGGAACAGCTCCTCCAGCTTCGGCCTCTTCTTGATCAGCCCCTGTTCGTGCGAATAGCCCACCAGCGTCTCGAGCACCTTGCGGTTCTTCTCGGTGAGGCCGTATTCCCACGGGTCAGGTCCGAGCACACGCTCCTGCTCTTCCCAGGCGTCACGGTACCAGGCGAGCGGCACGATGCGCGGGTTCGCCATGCGCTTCATCGCGATCGCCTTTGCTTCGTTGAAAGCCCTGAACAGGTTGACGGCAAGCCACGGGTGCTCCTCCGCGAGCGCCTTGCGCAGGCCGAGCACGTGCATGATCGGGAAAATTCCGGTGCGGTTGAAATAGGCCATTTCTTCCGTCTTATGGTCGGGGAAGAGACGCGCCACGCACGGATCCCTGGCGAGGAACGGTTTGACGAAATCGGAATGAAACACCGCGTCGAGCTCGCCCTCGGCCAGCATCGTCTCGACCGATTTGTCGTTCGGCAGGCAGGAATATTTGATGTCCGGCGGCAGGCTAACTTTGACGTCGTCCTCGATCTCCGCGACCCACTCGATGCTGTTGAGCGGCACGCCGTATTCGCTCTGCAGGATACCGCGCATCCACAGCACCGCCGTTGTCATCATCGTCTTGACGCCAATCTGGCGGCCTTTCAGGTCGGCCGGCTTCTTGATGCCCTTCGAGGTGTTGATGAACATGAAGCCGTGGCGGAAACGGCGATGCAGGAACACCGGGATGGCACGAAACGGCAGGTCATTGTCGCGCGCCGCGAGATAGGACGAGGCCGAGACCTCCGCGACGTCGAACTCTCCCTTGTTGAGGAAGCGCCAATGCCGCGTCGCCGAGTCCATGCCGGTGAGGATCGTGAGGTCGACGCCGTCGACGTCCACGTCGCCCTTCAGCAGCGGGCGGACGATCTCGTAGTCACCGCAGGCAAGCGTGAGGTTTGGTTTCTTCGGCATCCGACGCTCTTTCCAAGTCATTCCGGGGCGCGCGCATCGCGCGCGAACCCGGAATCCAGACCAATACTCCGAGTGTCTATCTGGACTCCGGGTCCGGCCATAGCGCGTCGAAGGACGAGCGTAAACGCGCTTTGGCGCGCCGTCCCGGAATGACGAATTGAACTCAATGCCCTGTCGCCACGGCCGCCAGCTTTGCGGCGTCCGGCAAATGATTGCCGCGCCAGACCACGTGCAGATCGGGGCGCAGCAACAGGAGATCGTAACCATAGACGTCGCGCGGGCCTGCATCGGCGACATCGAGGACAGTGAACGGCGCGCGATAGCGCCCAAAGGCCTGCGCCAGCGTCGCGCCGTCGGCCTTCGCGCCGCCGAGCCGTAACAATGTGTAGCCGTCACCGATCCGGTCGTGCAGCGCCGTGCCATCGGCCAGCCAGACATGCGGCAGCCGCGCGCCCGGCCATGACGTCGGCACATATTTCATGAAGTCGTCCGCCGGGCCTTCGCCCGCGTCAGGCCAGACGACCGGGGACTCCCGGTAGCGATAACCGAGCTCGGCGCCGATCATCTCGTTGCTCTTGCGCTGCTCGACGTCGGCAATTGCCGCGAGCCTGGCGCGGGTCTCGGCGCCTTCGGGCGTCTTGTCGCGAATATTCGGCTTGAACGCCGCGCGCCAGGCGCGCCGTCCGCGCGAGGCATGACGTGAGGCCTCGACATTGCGCGCGCCGACCTGCCGGCGCTCGATCTCATAAGACGCAAGCAGCTTCGGCCCGCCCCAGCCTCGCAGGGTTGCCGCAAGCTTCCACGACAGGTCGATGGCGTCACCGACGCCGCTGTTCATGCCGAGTCCGCCGGTCGGGATCACCAGATGAACGGCATCGCCTGCGAGAAAGACGCGGCCCTGTCCATAACCGTCCGCCAGCAGCAAATTCTGCCGCCACGGTGCACAGGACAGCATCTCATATTGCACCGGCATCGCGACGACCTGCTCGAACATCGACGTCATCGCATCGTCGCTATCGACCGTCGCATGCAGCGTGAAATGCTTCGTCGAGTCCTGCACGATCAGGAACGAATTATGCGCATCGGCAACGTGATAGTGCCGGCCTTTTCCGATCGGAATGCGCTCGAACAGGTCGTCGCAGCGGTAGAGCGCCTGCCGCAATTGCAGCAGGTTGGCGTCACCGCTGAGCTTGATGCCGAGCTGGCGCCGCACCCCGCTGCTGCCGCCATCGCAACCGACAAGATAATGCCCGGCGAGCTCCGATACCGCAGTGCGGGTCTTCACTTTCGCACGCACACCGGCAGCATCTTGCGCAAATGCGACAAACTCGCAGCCATAGCGCACGTCGACCGTCGGCAGAGTTTCCGCAATGGATTTGAGCAGTGGCTCCAGCGTGTATTGCGAGATCAATTGGTAGGGCTCAAACGGCATCGAGCCGTCGGTGCACGCAGCAATCTCGGCCTGCGCCTGCGCCACCGACGGATATGGCAAGTGAAGCAGCGGCGGCTCGATCAGCGACGTCACGATAAAGACGTCCATCGGCACGTCGCGCGGGAAGCCCGCATCGCGGACTTTCTGAGCGATGCCGAGCCGCCGGTAGATCTCCATCGTGCGGGCGTTGCACCGTTCCATCTTGGGCAGGAACTGTGGCGCGTCCTTCTGCTCCAGCAGAATGCAGCGCACGCCGCGGCGGCCAAGATCGATCGCGAGGGTCAGGCCCACGGGTCCGGCGCCGACGATGATGACTTCTGTGTCCAAAATAGTCCTCGGCGAATTGCCACCATGCGCCGCGCGCTATTGACTGTTCGACCACCGCCTATAGCATTTTTACCGTACGATATCGGCTGTACTGTATCGTAAGACAAAGTGAGAGACGTTCGTGCGTGTCGAAGGGGCGACGATGTCGGTGCGCGGCGTCAATGCCGTCCGTATCCGCGAGCACAAGATTCCGAGCGCGGCCAGCGCGCCCTACATCTGCGTCGAAGGGCCGGATGACAGTCTCTGGTTCTGCGAAAGCGGTGCGGACAAGATCGGCTGCTTCGATACGCGCACTGCGAACTTTTGTGAATTCGCGTTGCCGACGCCCGGCGCAATGCCGATCGGAATCGTGTTGGGACGCGACGGCAATCTCTGGTTCGCGCAGAAGAAAGCTAACAAGATCGGCCGTCTTTCACCGGGCGGCGCGTTTGCCGAATTCGTCGTCCCGACACCGCATGCCGGTCCCGACGGTATTGCGCTCGGCCCCGACGGCAACGTGTGGTTTTCCGAAACCGACGCGGGACAGATCGGCCGCATCACGCCCGACGGAAAAATCACCGAGTTCAAAGACGGCATCACACCGGGCAGCAAGCCGTTGTCGATCGTCGTGCGCGACGGCGACCTCTGGTTTAGCGAGGCCGCGGGTAACCGCATCGCCCGCATTACCGTCGACGGCAAGGTGACGGAATATTCCATTCCGGGCGCCGACCCGCAGCCACGTGCCATGGTCACCCATCCGGACGGCACGATCTGGTTAGTGGAAACCGGCGCCAATGCGCTTGGCCGTTTCACGCGCAACCACACCTTCAGCGAATACAAATTTCCGACACCGAACGCCTCGTTGCGCGGGGTAACCGTCGGACCAGACGGCCATCTCTGGTGCACCGAAAACTTCGCCAACAAAATCGGTCACATGGCCGCGGATGGCACTCTGCTCGGCGAGTACGACATTCCAACCGCCGCCAGCGGGGCGCGCTGCATCGCGAGCCTGTCGAATGGAAGGCTCTATTTCACGCAATACGACGCCGGCTTGATCGGCGAGATTATTCTGGACTGAGGGAAACTCGTGACGATCGAACCTATTGAATATAAAGCGGGCAGCGTCGCAGCACGTGGCGCGCTGGTGTACGACGAGAAAGTCAACGGCCCCCGCCCCCTGCTGCTGATCGCGCCCAACTGGCTCGGTGTCTCGGAAGCGTCAACCAAGCGCACGGCCGAAATGGTTGGCAGCAAATACATTGCGTTCGTCGCCGATATGTACGGTGGCGGCAAGATTCCGGCCGGACCTCCGGAAGCCGCACCACTGGCGAATGCGTTGCGCGCCGATGCGCCTGAAAGGCGCCGGCGCATCGTCGCCGCACTGGAGACGCTGCGCGCCGAGAGCAGGAAGCGCGGCATTGGCGATTTCAATCGCCAGGCAGCAGCCGGCTTTTGTTTTGGCGGCGGCAATGTGCTTGAACTTGCGCGCACTGGGGCCGATGTAAAGGCCGTGGTCTGTCTGCATGGCGACCTTCTGACGCCGATCCCGGCGAAAGCCGGCGAGATCAAGGCGGCGGTTTGCGTCCTGCACGGCTCTGCCGATCCGGTTGTGCCGAAAAAGGATCGCGATGCTTTCGAGGCTGAAATGGAGGCGTCAGGCGCAAAATGGCAGATGCTGGTCTTCGGCGGTCTGCTGCACTCGTTTGCGGAAATCGAATCCGACGTGCCCGGCATTGCGCGCTACGACGCCGGCGCCGCTCGGCAAAGCTATGCAATGGTCGACGATTTTTTGACAGCCGCTTTTGAGGGAAAACTATAGACGCCGCAGCGCGGGGAAAGGAACGTCATGCAAACGATCTGGCGCGTGCTTTTGAGCCTTTGTCTCTGTTGCTTTGCCGTCACGACGCGCGCGCAGACCTATCCGGACCGACCGATACGCCTCGTCGTGTCGATCGCCGCGGGCAGCGTAACCGACGTGATCATGCGCAAGGCTGCGGCCGAGCTGTCGCCCCGCTTCGGCCAGCAACTTGTGATCGAGAACCGTGGCGGCGCAAGCGGCATCCTCGGCGCGCAGACCTGCGCGCAATCGCCGCCGGACGGGTACACCCTGTGCGTGATCTACCACAGTACGATGTCCTACAATCCCCTGCTGTTCGACAAGCTGCCGTACAATCCCGACACTGACTTTGCCCCAGTGACGCGCCTGTTCTTTCTCACCGAGGGTCTGTTCGTTTCCACGGCATTGGGCGTCAACTCCGTCAACGAGCTGAAAGCGCTGGCGCAGAGCAAGCCCGGCGGGCTCAACTATGCAACGCTTGGCGAAGGCTCCTTCCCTGACCTGTTCATGCGATGGCTAAATAATCAGTGGGGTACCAAAATCGTAGGCGTGCCGTACAAGGGCGGCGGACCCGCAGCACAAGCACTCGCCGCCAATGAGGTGCAAGTCACACGCTTCGGCGTCGGCAACTTCCTCGGACTGATCGAAGCCGGCAAGGTGAAGGCGCTCGCCGTGTCTGCCGACAAGCGCTCGCCGCTACTCCCCAACGTGCCGACCTTCGCCGAGGCCGGGCTCGGCGGCTATCCGGGCCAGGGCTGGTGGGGCCTTGCCGCGCCGCGCGGCACACCGCAGCCCGTTATTGACAAAGTGAGCGCGGAATTCTCGAAGTTGTTCAGCGAGCCGAAATTCGTCGAATTCCTTGAGCAGAACGCGGTGGTTTCCGCGCCGACCACTCCGGTGGGTTTCGCTGCTTTTCTCAAGGAGGACCGCAAAGCGGCCGAAAGCCTGATCAAAATCGCGAACACCAAGCGCGAAGAGTATAAGCCGAACTAGCCGCGTTCAGCGACGGTCTCGAGACCTGGGCCGGCATCGAGACGGGGGACTCACCGGGGTTCGCGCGTGACGCGCGGGCCCCGGAGTGACGGAAAGACTCAATCAATCCTTCCACCGGAAAATCTTCTTCCCGGCACAGTAAGAAAATAGCCGACCGCCTGGCCGCCGTCGGAGCCGAGCACGCTGCCGGTCGTGTAGCGCGACTCATCACAGGCCAGGAACACCGCCGGCCCGGCGATGTCCTCGCCCGAGCCGACGCGGCCCATCGGCACGCCCTTGCGGCGGCCCTCGTAGATTTCCGGATCGGCATACATTGCTTCCGTGCCCGGCGTGCGGATGTAGCCGGGCGTGATCGCATTGGCGCGAATGCCGTAGGGCGCCCACTCCATCGCCTGCAGCTTGGTGAGCATGATAAGCCCCGCCTTCACCACGCTGTAGGCGCCGGCCCAGTTGTAGGGGAAGAGGCCGGCGATCGACGCAATGTTGACGATGGCGCCGGACTTCTGGGCGATCATGTGCTTCGCCGCCGCCTGGCTCACCAGGAACGCGCCCTTGAGCCCTATGTTCATCGTCGTGTCCCACGCAGCTTCCGGCAGCGCCTCGAGCTTTCCCGGCACGATCTTCATCGCGTTGTTCACCACGATGTCGATGTGGCCGCGCTCTTTGATAATGGTGTCGACGAGCCGGTTGATGTCGGCGGATTTCGCGACGTCCGCCACCACCGCAAGGCTCTTGCTGCCGAGCGCCGCGGTGTCCTTTGCCGTCGCGTCCGCGGTCGCCGGATCGACGTCATTGATCACGACATGCGCGCCTTCGCGCGCATAGGCGAGAGCAATGTCGCGGCCGATGCCGCGGCCTGCGCCCGTGACGAGCGCCACCTTGTCCTTCAGTCGCACGGAGTTCCCCCAATTCTGAAAATAACGCGGAAAAATCACGCTAAATCCGCGCCCCGGGGCGCACAAGGCCGCTTCCGGCCTCGAAAATGGCGCCCGCGAGTGCCATCTTTGCTATTGAGAATCATTCCGGCGG
>DASSYU010000031.1:0-2613 GCA_035703125.1 Pseudolabrys sp.
CAGGATGCACTGCCGCAGATGGACGACCGCGCTGTCGGCATGATCGGCAACTCGCTGCATTATGCCGCCGGCCTCGACACACCGGATAACAAAACGTTCGTCGATGCGTTCGCCAAAAAATACAAGAGGCTGCCATCGTGGTTCGCTGAGTCCGCCTACACGGCGAGCCTCTGGACGCGTACCGCGATTGAGGCGATCAAAGGTAACGTCGAGGACAAGGACGCGTTCCTGAAGGCGATGCGCAGTGCGACGGTCAAGGCGCCGCGCGGCACGCTCAAGATGGACGAATACGACAACCCGATCCAAAACGTATACGTGACGCGCATCCAGAAGATCAATCACCCCGTGATTGGACCGGTCCTAACCAACGTTCCGATCAAGACCTATGAGAACGTCTCGCAGTTTTGGACCTGGACGCCGGAGGAGTTCCTCAAGCGCGGACCTTACAAGCGGTAGTTCCACCGTATCGACCGCCGGCGGCGGCCTCTCGCGGAAGCCGCCGGCCGCCTGCGCGGCCGCCATAACAACGTCCAGCGCGTTATGCACAGCAGCATTCTTCAGGCGATCAACGGCATTTCCTTCGCTGCACTCCTGTTCCTGCTCGCCAGCGGTTTTACGATCACCTTTGGCTTGATGCGCGTCGTGAATATGGCTCACGGCGCTTATTATCTCGTCGGCGGCTACATCGGACTGACGATTACCCGCTACACCGGAAGCTTCGCGCTTGGCGTACTCGGTGGCGGACTTGCTGTCATCCCACTCGGCTACCTGATCGACCGCTTCCTCATCAGCCGAACCGGGGAAAACCACCTGGCGCAGGTGCTGCTCACGGTCGGCATTGCGTTCGTGCTGGGCGACGTGGCGCTGCACATCTGGGGCGGCGACAATCTCAAGGTGCCGACGCCGATCGATCTACGTGGGGCAATCGAACTGCCGGGCGGCATCATCTATCCGACCTACCGTTTCGTGCTCATTCTATTCGGCATCGTGGTTGGGCTGTCGCTTTGGTTGCTCTACCGCAAGACGCAGATTGGTGCGGTGGTGCGCGCCGGCGTCGATGATCGTGAAATCGTGAGCGCGATCGGCATCAACATCGACTGGCTCTTCGTTCTCGTCTCCGCTCTCGCTTCTTTCCTCGCCGGCATTGCCGGTGTCGTTGGCGGAGCGTTCCTTACGCTCTACCCGGGCGCGGAATGGGAGATTTTGGTCTATGCCCTGGTGGTCGTGATATTTGGCGGGCTCGGAAGTCTGGAAGGCGCGATGATCGGCGCGCTGATCGTCGGCCTGCTCGATGCCTACGGCCGCTGGCTGCTGCCGGAATTCTCCTACTTCGTGCTGTTCGGACCAATGGCGATCCTGCTGCTGTTCCGACCGCGCGGCATCTTCGGCAGGGAAGGCTGAGCGTGAGTCCGTACCGGGTCATACTCGCCTTGACCGCGCTCGCCGCTGCGCTGATCACGCCGCTCATCGCCGGCCCGTACTGGATGAGCCTGATTACCCAAATCTACATTTACGGCTTGCTGGCGCTGTCGGTCGACCTTCTGCTCGGCCACGCCGGCCTCTACTCGCTTTGCCAAGCGTCGTTTTTCGCCGTGGCCGCCTACACCACGGCCATCCTCCAGGTTCGTTACGGGCAGCCGACGATCGTTGCGGCGCCAGCAGGACTGGTCGCCGGAACACTGCTTGCGGTCCTCTACGGTTGCGCCGTCCGCACGCGCGGCGTCTATTTCATCCTGATCACAATCGCGCTGGGGTACATCATCTGGGGCGCATTCTACCGCTGGGCATCGTTTACCGGCGGCGACAATGGCATCACCAATGTGCCACCGCCGTCGGTTTCGGTCGTGAGCATCACCTCCCAGACCGCATACTATTACTTCGTCCTCGCCGTCGTGATCCTTTGCGCGTTCGGTTATCGCATTCTTACGCAATCCCCCTTCGGCCTGTCACTGCGCGGCATCAAAGGGAGCGAGAGCCGGATGCAGAGTCTCGGCTACCGCACCACCATGCATCTCTACGTGGCCTTCGTCATTTCGGGCGCAATCGCGAGTCTCGCGGGCGTGCTCTACGTCTACTACAACCGCTTCATCAACCCGGTTGCAGCCTCATTCCAAATTTCGGTCGAGGCTTCCCTCATGGCGATCGTCGGCGGTTCCGGCACGATCGTTGGCCCGTTCATCGGGGCAGGAATCTTCCTTGGGCTGCGCAACTGGGTCAGCAGCTTTTTCGAAATGCACACGGCGGTGATGGGCATCGTGTTCATCGCGACCGTGCTCTGGGCACCTAGCGGCATCGTAGGCTTCATCGAGCGCTGGCGCACCCGCGACAAAAGGTTGAAACGCCAACCATGATTGCCGCCGTCTCGATCGACAGCCTTGCCAAGGTGTTCGGCGGTTTACGTGCCGTCGATGGGGTTTCGTTGCAGGTCGCGCCCGGCGAGCGGCGCGCGCTTATTGGGCCGAACGGCGCCGGCAAGACCACCCTGTTTCATTGTGTCACCGGCACGCTTAAACCCTCCTCCGGGTCGGTGAAGCTGTTCGACACCGATGTCACCTATCTGCCGGAACACCAGCGCACCAAACTCGGCATAGGTCGCACATTTCAAATCACCAA
>DASSYU010000035.1:0-12264 GCA_035703125.1 Pseudolabrys sp.
GAATTGCAGTCAAAGAAGGATTTGCAAAGGTTGGCCAACGCGTGATCGTCGTTGCCGGCGTTCCGTTCGGCACTCCTGGCGCGACCAACATGCTGCGTATCGCCTATGTCGGCGCGGATGCAGCGGCAGATTGACGTATAATGGTATAAAGCCTGGAATTAGATGTTCCTGCCCTCGACCTTTTCCTGCAGGGTCTTCACGAGATCGGGAATGCGTTCCATCCGCGGGTAAAGATTGAGCGCGCGGCGATAAACTTCCAGTGCCTGCCTGTTGTCGCCGATATCCTGCATGATCAGCCCAAGGCCGGCCAGCGCGCCGAAATGACGGGGCTCGCGCCGGAGAACTTCGCGAATATCGTTGAGGGCATGGCTGTAATCTTTCTTCATGTAGTAGATCGTAGCGCGCCGGTTCCACGCTTCCACATAGTCTGGCTTGACCTTCACAATCGAGCTCAAAAGCTTGATCGCCAGATCGAGATCCTTTGCCTCGATCGCGGTCTTCACGCGAGTCATCAAAAGATTGGCGGTGTCGCTCGGCGAGAGCGTCCATAACGCCCAGATGCGTTCCTCGATGGCCTTGGCGGTGACATCGTCAGGCGCGACCTTCAGTGCACCGAACAGAAAATCGAGGTTGCGGGTTTTGTCACCCCGTCCGACCTGCGGCAGCTTGTCTGGCGGCTTGACCCAGTTACCCGATTGCGCGCCGACCGGCGCGGCGGACATCGCGGCCGTTGCGGCAATCAGGAGTGCTGCGAGGAATCGGATGCGCATAGGCGGAGTTTAAACTCTCCGCGGTTCGTGGCCAATATGGGGCGACGGAACAGGCGCCGAAGCGCCGATTTCAGCCCTGGCGGGCTTTGAAGCGGCGATTGGTCTTGTTGATGATGTA
Source organism: Pseudolabrys sp. (assembly GCA_035703125.1). Lineage (GTDB taxonomy): Bacteria > Pseudomonadota > Alphaproteobacteria > Rhizobiales > Xanthobacteraceae > Pseudolabrys. The sequence continues at coordinate 889 of DASSYU010000035.1, forward strand.
GACGCGCCCCTTACGCCGTACCAAGCGGTTATTGCGGTGGCGGCCACGTAGGGATTTCAAGGAGTTGCGGACTTTCATGTCAATCTCGGGCTGCTGTTTGCCGGGGTACATACGCAGCCCACTCGAGACTGTCAACGCGAGCCGCCCACCCGTGGTTAGCGGCACCTGCCTGCTTTACAGTTCGTTCAAGGAGTTCAATCCGTGCAACGTAGCCGCGACCGTTTTCTGACTACCCATACAGGCAGCCTGCCGCGTCCGGATGATCTCATCCGCATGATGTACGCCAAGGAGGAAGGCGTACCGGTCGACCAAAAGGCCCTTGCCACGCGCGTGCGCGCGGCGGTGGCCGAAGTTGTCCGCAAGCAGTCCGACGCGGGCATCGACCTGATCAATGACGGCGAATTGTCGAAGCCGAGCTACGCCACCTACATCAAGGACCGGCTCGACGGCTTCGGCGGCACTGGCAATACGTTCGTGTATCAGGATCTCGCCGACTTCCCCCGCCTGGAAAAACGCGTGTTCGGCGATCCGGGCCGCTCGCGCCGCAAGACGCCCGCCTGCAACGCGCCGATCAGCGTGCGGGACAAGCGGGCTCCGCAAATTGACGCGGACAATCTCAAGGCGGCGCTCAAGGATGTGAAGGCTGCGGGCGGTTTCATGAGCGCGGCCTCGCCCGGCGTGGTGTCGCTGTTCTTTCGCAACGACCACTACAAGGATTTCGAGACCTATATCTATGCGATCGCCGATGCGATGCGTCACGAATACGAGACCGTGGCAAAAGCCGGATTCGTGCTGCAGATCGACTGCCCCGACCTCGGCATGGGACGTCACATCCAGTATGCGGACCTGAGCCTGCCGGAATTCCGCAAGCGCGCGCAGCTCCACATCAAGGCCCTCAATCATGCGGTCGCAAACATTCCGCCGGAACAGCTGCGTATGCATCTGTGCTGGGGTAACTACGAGGGTCCGCATCATCGCGACGTGCCGCTGGCTGACGTCATCGATCTCGTCCTTGCCGCCAAACCTATGGCAATCTCGCTCGAGGCCGCCAACCCGCGCCACGCACACGAATGGACTTTGTTTGAGCGGGTGAAGCTGCCGGATGGCAAGGTCCTTATCCCGGGCGTGATCGAGTCGAAATCGAATTTCATCGAACACCCAGAGCTGATCGCGCAGCGCATCGCCCGTTACGCCAACCTCGTCGGACGCGAAAATGTCATCGCCGGCAGCGACTGCGGCTTCGGCACCTGGGTCGGGCAGGCCGCAGTGGATCCCGACGTTGTATTCGCGAAGCTCAAGGCAATGGCGGACGGTGCGGCCCTCGCATCACGCCAGTTCTGGAAATAGGAATGAGCAATGAGCTTTGAACTTCCGCGGGCGGACAAGCCCGAAGACGCCGGCCTCTCCTCTGATCGCTTGCAACGACTGACGGATACGCTCAAGACCGACATCGACAAAGGCATCGTTCCTGGCGCGGTCGCATTGATCGCGCGGCGCGGCAAGATCGCGTACGAGATCGCACTTGGTTATCGTGACCGCGAAGCCGGCACTGCGATGGAAGTCGACACCATCTTCCGTATCGCGTCGATGACCAAGCCGTTCACCTCTCTCGCTGCAATGATGCTCGCGGAGGAGGGCAAACTGCTGATTGCCGACCCGGTCGCGCGCTTCATACCCGAATTTTCCGAGCTGAAGGTCGCGGTCGATTCCGACAACGCGTCAACCAAAACCCTGGCCACCGAGCCATGCCGGCGCCAACTGACCGTGCAGGATCTGCTGCGCCATACGTCCGGCTTCACTTATGCGCATTTGGCGGGCCCACTGCTGAAACAGGTCTACGAGGCCGCCAATGTCGGTGATGAAAAGCAGACCAATGCCGAGATGGCCGCAAAGCTCGCCGCTGTTCCCCTCGCCTATCAACCCGGCAGCACCTGGCAATACGGCATGTCGACGGACGTGCTCGGCCGCGTGGTCGAGGCGGCAAGCGGAATGGATCTCGACCGCTTCATCATCGAGCGCATCTGCAAGCCGCTCGGGCTCAGGGATTCAAGCTTCGGACCGATCGCCTATGCGCGGGCAGCCCAGCCACAGGTTGATGCTGCTTCGGGCAAACGGCCGCCGATGCGCGACCCGACCATCCGGTCAAACTGGATTTCCGGAGGCAGCGCTCTCCTGTCGACGGCGCGCGATTATGTGCGCTTCTGCCAGATGCTTCTCAACGGAGGGGATCTCGGCGGTACCAGACTCGTTTCGCCGACAACCATCGCGCTCATGACGTCCGACCACCTGACGCCAGAGACGCGCCGCAGTCCGTCGACGCCCATTCTCTTCGGCGCGCTGGCGCCATCGCCGGAGCTGGGGCTTGGCTTTGGGCTTGGATTTGCGGTGAGAACGCATGCCGGGCGCAATCCGCTGCCAGGATCGGTCGGCGATTTCTCGTGGAGTGGTGTGACGGGAACGTACTTCTGGATCGACCCGAAGCAGGAGCTCATTGCCGTCCTGTTGATGCAGGCGCCCGCGCAACGGATGCATTATCGTTATTTGATGCGGACGATGGTCTATCAGGCGATCGCGCAATGAAGGAAGTTCGCATTTATACGGCGCGCTTCTGCCCCTACTGCGCGTCCGCGAAATCCCTGCTGAAGCGAAAAGGCGTTCCCTTCACCGAGGTCGACATCGGCGGCAATTGGGAACGCCGCGACGAAATGATCGAGAGAGCGAATGGACGCGTGACCGTTCCGCAGGTCTTTATTGGGGACCTTCACGTCGGAGGCCACGAAGAACTCCAAACGCTCGACCGGGAGGGCAAGCTTGACCAAATGCTCAGGAATGACACTGCAGGTTGAGCATTGGCGGCGATAAAATGGGATAAAGAAGCCTATCCAGTGCGGACGCAGTGATGACCCAGGCGAGCGGATTCATCGAAAAACACGGACTTTGGACGGACGATCAACACCGTCTCGCCAAGGCCCTTGCGGCCCGCGTCAAGAAGGAAAAATTGAAACTGTTTCGTGTTGCGTGGGCCGACCCGCACGGCGCCTCGCGCGCGAAAACAGTCACCCTTCCGGCGTTCCTCGATGCATTGAAGAACGGCTACAACATAAACGTTGCGACCACGACGCTCGATGCGTCGGGCGCGCGAACATTTGCCTCCTTCACGCGCGGAGGCGGAATGGACCTCGACGAAATGACGGGGTCGCCGAACCTGATCATCGTTCCCGATCCCGCAACCTTTCGGGTGCTTCCCTGGGAGCCGGATGTCGGCTGGATTCTTTGTGACGAATATTTCGTTTCCGGCAAGCCTTTCTATTTTTCGCCGCGCCATCTGCTGCGAAGACAACTTGATCGCCTGGCAAAAAGAGGAATGGAGTGCCGCATCGGCCTCGAGGTCGAATGGTATCTGCTGCGGCTCGCCGAGGAGCATTTGACGCTCGAGAACATCGGGGCTCCAGGCATCAAAGGCCACGCCCCGAACGTCTATCCTGTCGAGCCGGGATATTCCTTCCACTCGGAAACCAACCTGGACCGGATGCAGGTGCCGCTTTCCGCGGTAGCGGACGCGCTGGAGAGACTGAATCTTCCACTCAGGTCATTCGAGAATGAATGGGGCCCGGGACAGGTGGAATGCACTTTCGTCCCTCGCCCCGCGCTCGAAGCGGCCGACAATCTCGTTCTTTTCCGGACGGCAACGCGCCAGGTCTGCCGGCGCCTCGGCTATTTCGCCACTTTCATGTGCCGGCCGGCCCTCAAGGGCTTCTACTCAAGCGGCTGGCATCTGCACCAATCGCTTACAAATGCGAAAACCGGACTGAATCTTTTTATGCCCAAATCGTCCGAGGAGGTGCTTTCTCCCCTCGGCAAGCAATATCTGGGCGGCCTGCTGCACCATGCTCTTGCAAGCACCGTACTGGGCAATCCCACCGTTAACGCATACCGGCGCTTCCGCATAAACTCTCTCGCTCCGGATCGGGTCGCGTGGGGCCTTGATCACCGCGGGGTCATGCTGCGCGTGCTCAGCGGCACAAAGGATCCGGCCAGCCGTATCGAAAACCGCATGGGCGAGCCGTCGGCGAATCCGTATCTCTATATTGCCTCGCAGATCGTTACCGGCCTTGATGGCGTCGACCAAAAACGCGATCCCGGGGCGCCCGAAACCGATCCGTACACATCGCAGCGCCCCATGCTCCCGGCAACGCTCTCGGATGCGCTGACGCTATTCGAACGGGAGACCTTGTTCAGAGACCAGTTTGGGAAGACCTTTGTCGACTACTACACCAGGATCAAGCGAACCGAGCTGCAGCGTTACGAAACCTATGCCAGGGACAACGGCATAGACCGCACCAGCGAGGCGACGACGCAGTGGGAGCAGGACGAGTACTTCGATTTTTTCTGACGAAGCGCACCGGCGAGGCAGGGAACAAGAGGATCCCACGATGACAACATTGGAACGGATGCGAATTCCGTCGCGCGCCGGCAACGCCCCTTTGCATGACTGGGACGAGCTTGTGCAGGAAGACCGCGTGCACCGCCTGATCTACACCGACCCGGCGGTGTTCGACACAGAGATGACCCACATCTTCGGCGGCACCTGGGTCTATCTCGCGCACGAGAGCCAGATTCCCAGTGCGAACGATTTCATCACCGGCAAGCTCGGTCTGCGGCCGCTCATCATTACCCGCGATTCCGAAGGCATCATTCGCGCACTGTTTAACCGTTGCACCCACCGCGGCACGACGCTTTGCCGCTGGAACAAGGGCAATGCGCGCTCGTTTCAGTGCCCCTACCACGGATGGAATTTCGCGAACTCGGGCAAGCTTCGCGGCGTGCCGTGGCCGGACGGATATGCAGAGAAGCTCGTTCGCGACCCGAAGTTCAATCTGGCGCAGGTGCCGCGCGTGGAGTCGTACCGCGGCTTCATTTTCGGGACGCTCAATGTCGGCGCACCGTCGATCGAAGATCACCTTGGGCCCATCAAAAAACCGATCGATGAATGGCTCGACCGCAATCCGGGCGGCAAGGTCACGGTGTGCGAGGCCAACCGGTTCAAATACAAGGGCAACTGGAAGCTGGCCTACGACAATTCGGGCGACGGTTACCACGTCATCTATTCGCACCAATCGCTTCTCGAAACCGAAAACCGGTTCAAGGACGAAGACACCGCAAAGGGCATGTCCTACTACAAGCAGGAGCCCGACGAACAGCCGATGTACATCCAGTACATGGGCAACGGCCACCACTTCAAGGACAAGCGTCCAAATCTGGAGAAAAGGCCCGGCGGTCTATGGGCGATCGAATCTTTGCACCCGGGCATGGAGCATGTTGCCGAGAAGCTGCGCGCAAAATACGGCGATAAAGCCGAGTCGCTTCTCGACCTTGCAGGCTCCGAGCCGGTGAACATCAATGTCTTTCCCAACCTCTCGCTGCTCGGAAACCACATCCAGGTCTTCCAGCCGGTCTCGTTCGAGGAAACCGACGCCATCTGGTACGGGACGAAGATCGACGACGTCGACGGCAGCATCGGCGCGGACGCATTGAACGACATCAACGCGCTTCGCATGCGCACGCAGGAAGGATTCCCGAATTTCGGCGAGGTCGACGACATCACCAATTTCGAACAGATCCAGCGGGGCCTGCGCTGCATCGAGGACGAATGGATTTACATGCACCGCGGCCTCGGCATACCGGGTCGTATCGAGACTCTCAAGGATGGGACGATCAAAGGTCCGGCCACGGACGAACTGTTCATGCGCGAGTACATCCGCGAATGGAAACGCTTGATGAAAGCCGAGCCCGACATTGCTATTCGCCGGGAGCCCTGACGATGCGCAGCCAGACAAATTACGATCCGTCGCGCTTCTCGTATTATGTGACCGACGCCTTCTATAGCGAGCTCGTCGAGGACTTTGCCGACTGGCAGACTGAAGACCGCGCGATTGAAGATGCCGCAGAGCGCGACATGTTTCGGCGGCTGGTCGAGCAGGAGGCGCGCATTCTGGACAATCTTCTGTTTGAGGATTGGCTGAAGCTCTTTGCGCCCGAGTGCGCCTATTGGGTGCCTTCAACACCGGAACGTGGCGACCCGCGGCGCGAGATCGCCGTCATGTTCGACGATCGCCGGCGGCTTGAAGATCGCGTCTATCGCCTGCGGACCGGCTACGCATGGTCGCAGGCGCCCTCCTCGCGAACGTCACGGCTTGTTGCAAACGTCGAAGTTTTCCGGGGCCGTGTCGGCGATCAGCGCATGGTGCGCTCGAATTTCATCATCAGCGAATTCTGGGACAATGAAATCCGTACGCTTTGCGGCTGGACGGGTCACCGCTTCCGCAAGTTCAATGGCCAATGGAAGATATCCGCCAAGCAGGTGAATCTGCTCAACTGCGATCAGTGCATCCGCAATCCGAGCATAATCCTGTAGTCGAGCCCCGGCGTACGACATGCTCGGCGGACGCGCGTCATGTGATCGGAGGATGACGGAGGTCGAAAGAAATGGTGGGCGCGTCTAGGTAGTGCTCGGAGGTTCGTTGAAAACTCTCCGCGTCAAATCGCGAACACGTCCACTAAGAGCCATAAGCGGACATAGACGCCGTCAGGGCTTCGTCGCCCAAACGCCGACATGTCCTAAATTGAAATAGCCTACGACGCCGTCAGCTGGCGCATTGGCGATCATTCTTTGCTCCAGCGTATCGATGTCGATTTCAGCTTCTGTGGCTACTCCACTCGCCACAATGGCCGGAATCTGAGATCGGACCACGGAAGCGAGCGTGCTAAAGAGCGCACCATCCGGCCCCTCCTGAATGGGAACCAGCATATCGATTTCAGTTGAGGGGGTTAGACCGGCTTTGCGCATCAATCCAAATAATCGCATGCCCATTCGCGAATGAACGCCTGCGTGTTTGAATCCGGCTCGGAACCACTCAGCAGCCCTGGCTGCTAAACAATCGAGCGGTTCGATGAATACCGGGCCCTCATAATCGATGACGGACTCTTGGAGCGCAATTACGCCGCCCGATTTAAGATTTCGAAGGGCGCGCCGTATCGCGTCGAGTGGACTTGCCGCATACATGAGAACGAGTCGTCCAACAATTGCGTCCACGGCCGGGGTTAGTTCGATTTCCCGAAAATCGCCCGCCACAAAGTGAACGTTTGCGAGGCCACGCGACTTAGCACGTTGCTCGGCGTATGCGACTTGAGCGGGGTCACGGTCAATGCCGGTGACATTACCCGTTGGCCCCACCAATTGGGCCGCCAGCAACGCGACATCGCCCGATCCGGAGCCGATGTCGAGAACACGCATTCCGGCCGAGATGCCGGCTCTCTCAAACAGCCGCCGTGTCAATGGGGCCACCAATTCGCCTTGAGCGATAAGCCTTTTCCTTTCGTCGTTCGAACTCTGAAATGGATAGACTTCTTTCATTCTGTCTTGTTGCCTCTTCCAGATGCTCAGGGCAAGGCATCGCAATGACAGCGGCTCTCATTCGATGACTTCGTCAACGCGCCCGATTAGCGTATTCGGAACGGTGCAGGTATGGCAAAGCGCGCGGGCGTCGGACACGTTTCCCCGCACATGCTCCGGCACAGTGCGGCGGTTCACATGGCCGAAGCTGGAATCAGCATGGAAGAGATTGCGCAATTTCTCGGCCACGACGACGTGAACACAACGCGGCGAGTCTATACGCGCTTCTCTCCGAACTTCCTCAAGGAAGCGGCGGCCGTCCTTGAGTGCGGTGATTTTGGTGCGCGAGGTTCAACGAACCAAGGATCGCTACCCAAAATCCCAGTAAGTGCTTGAAAGGATGGTGGGCGCAGTCCGACTCTAACCGGTCTCTACGCGCAAATTCCCTGCTAACAGGGAAAAGAACAGGGAAGTTTCAAAAATTGCTCCTTCTTTCTTGAAGCGCTGAATAGTGGCGTCATCGCGGGGCCATCCAGATGCAATTCCCTACCAACAAAACAGGGAATTATTTTCGCGAAACAGAGAATTTCGACCCGGGAACAGGGAAGCTCAACAACCAATAGAAATCATTCCGAGCGATTTTCGACGCACACAGCTCCTCAGAGCGATTGTCCGCTTTACCCCTGAAAGCGGACATGTGCGCTGCAACTTGGTTGTCGCTTTGGGCCATGAGCGGACATCCCGCGAGGGCGCGATGCAGGATTTCAACGCGCGTTTGGCCTTTCGGGAAATATCTGCGGCTTTGGGTACTCCGCCTTCGTAACGGCATAGGTACGCCGAATTTCCTCGGCTCGCCGGAGATATCCGTCCGCCTCAGCCATCAGTCTATGTTTTTCCGCTTGATCAAGTGTCGACCGCGCGCGGGCATATATCTCCCGACCCCTATCCCAGAGTTCGAAAACATTTTTCATACCGCGCTTTTTAGCTGACTAGGCAGCTACGAACTTTGCGGCACGTCAATTTGCATTATAAGGGAAATTACGTATCCAGCTCAGTATGTCAGCGGATGCGGCATCTTCCAATCGCTCGGGTTAGGCCCCGTGTTGATCTAAATCAATCCTGGTCGGTATAGTTGCTCCGGATTTGAAGAGGGCCGGATTGCCATGGGGCAACTGAATGACGAGCGATGGAACCAGGCTTTTGCCTTATTGCTCGCGTTCAAACGGCGTGAAGGGCATTGCCGCGTGCTCCGCGATTTCACATCGAGAGAGGCTTTCATTGTGCGCGATTGGCACGGTAGGGCTCGAGCTCGCCCCAGAGATGGTAGTAGATGCCACCGTTGCCCCCATCCATCAAACGCGCAATCTGTGTGTGTGGCCGCCCCATCGAGCCTTGGACAGCCTTCTGATTCAACCCCTCCAGTGCCCACGTGCCCTCGATGACCGCCCAATCGAGTACCCGAATCAGCTTCCGCCGATCCCGCTCGATCCGACGCTCGCCGTTTGGCAGCGGCGGCCCGCGCTTCATCCTCTACACGCATACGTTCTTCATAGTGCCGCCGCTCAATATAATGCGGGTCATCGGGCACTTCACGCCACGCCTGATCCAAGGCATCCTTGTCTAACGCCTGTTTGCTCTTGCGCTCTGTCCGTAGGACCCCAGGCGATGGAGGCAACCATAAAAAGCATGACGATGTTGAACAGCATCGCGCGCTACCCGCACGGCAACCCAAACACTATGACCGCCGCGCAACTGCGGCCTCCTCAAGTTCGAGTATGTTTCGGCGAAGTGTACTGAGCTGCTCCTCAAAATCTGCTGCTGACGGCGGACCGTACCGATCGGCCAGTGTCAACGCTACGTCGGCCCAATCTCCCGATTGTAATGTGTCGACTATCGCCGGGAAAACCACCTCTTCTTCTAAAGCGATATGCTTCCTTTCATTGTCGATGAAGTCGCGGACAATTCGGTCGACACCCTCACGCAGAATTTCTTCGTCATTTAGAACGTTTTCGATAGCTTGAGCGACACGACGCAATCGCACGGCGCCTTCTCGATGCTCAGCTTGAAGGTCAGAAATTGACGCTGCTCGATCGGGGTCCCGCGCCTTAAATTTCTCGTAAATGATGTCCTCCTTTGGATGATGACAGGAGTCAGGATATTTTTTAAAGAACTCAATAATTGCTTCAAAGACCTCGTAGTCCGGACGTTCGCCTCGATCGAAGACTCGCAGCTCCTGCTCCATTACGCAAAGCAATTTTTCGAGATTTCGATGCTCCTGGCGCAGGATCTCGATGATTTCAATCATCACATCCCTCCGGTTGGCCCTACTATTGATACACACACCTGAACTGCGCATTGAGTTGGATCAAATGTATTGGCGCCGCGTCCTACCCGATTGCGACGTCCCATAGCGGACATTCTGCTTGTTCCTTTTCTTCTTTTTTCTTCTGCTTCTACATGCCCTCGCTGGAAATTCCGAATATCTCTAACCCTTGCTCGAGGTGATCGCCCAGCATGGGGTTTCCGAGCAGGTACGCGGCGGTGCGGTTGTTGTGCAGGCGGGCGGCTTCGTTGCGCAGGTCGTTCCAGTCACTGAGCTCGCCGTCTCCGCGACCAAGCCAGGTCAAAGCCACCAGATCGACCTGCTCGTCCTCGGTGAGCCCGTTGATGAATGCCGTCAATTCCTGGAATGTAGGGTCAATCATTCCGTCGTCGGCGACGTTGGCGCCAGAATCGGCGATGTCATATTCGTGGGCCTTGACGACGAAGAAACAAACTTTTTCCGGGGAGATGGACAAGGTCGGCGCAGTGATCGACATCGGAAGGCTCCTTCCATTCCGGCACAGATTGGAACCATGATGTCAAAGCTTATCGGTGCCCAGGTCAGGCACTTTGCGCTAGATCAAATGGCGGTCAAAGCGGAAAAGCGTGCTGCGAAATGGCAACTGGCTAAGAATCTCGCGATGTCCGCTTTTGGCACTTAGCGGACATTCCAGATCGAGCCGCGAATCGCTTTTGGGGGTAAAGCGGACATGCCCCAGACAGCACCCAAAGCAGACATCTGCCCCTCAATGTATCGCCCACAAACTACCTCGCACCAAACCACGATCGTCGGCCGCGATCTGACGTAATTTAGCAACGTCTTTCACCACAACGTTTGCTGCCTCGATCGCAACGCCGACCTCTTTCAATCTGGCAAAGGCACGAGACAGTGACTCAGGCGTCAATCCAAGCTGTGCCGCTATCAATACCTTGTCATAAGGCAGTGCCACTGCAGACTTGTCCTGATTCGCCAAAGCCAGCGACGCAAGAAATTCGGCGACCCGTTGCACGCCACTTTGCACCTTGAGATGTTCGACTTGCTGAACGAGGTGATGCATGTGGGTAGAAATTGACGCGATCATTGATGATGCGACAACGGGATTTTCATAGATGCACCTAACAAGGTGATCGGCAGGGACGCGTGCAACGCGCGCGGTGGTAACCGCTTCGCCGCTCGCAATATATCGACTGCCGGTAAATGCGGCTGCCTCGGCGAAACTGGCGCCCTTGGTCATAACTTCGATGACGGCTTCGTCTCCCGACAGCGTGCTACGATAAAGTTTTATCCAGCCATCGATCACTATAAAAAATGCGGTCGCCGGCTCGCCTTGTCGCATGATCCACTCGTGGCGGCGCAACGTTACGGCGGTCGCCGGCGCAATGATATGCTGAACGGTCTCGGGCTTCAGGCCGCCAAAGACCGCAACGCGGCCAATAACCTGCAGATCGCCAGCCGTCAGTTTTGAGGACATTGAAAAAGCCTCAAACTAATAAACAAAGGCTACTTATGAATCTATTTGACCAGGCCGCATTGATATTGATCAAAAATTAATTTTACGCCCGGAGATGACAACCTTCGGGACGGGAAGGCTTTGCCCTTTGCGTTTCAAACCAAAGCGGACCCCTTCCGACTCGGGCCAAGTCGGAAGATGGGGTCGAAG
>DASSYU010000043.1:0-6098 GCA_035703125.1 Pseudolabrys sp.
CGCGTGCGGACGGGTCGACCGCGGCCTTGTAAATGAGAACCGGCAGCGCCGGATTGTTCGGCACCTTGCCGTCGTCATTGAAAAGGTAGGTGAGGGGTTTCGCGGTCGTCATAGCTGTTTAACGCGTGCCAGTTGAAGCGGTTCGGTCGCGAGTGCAGGGCCGTCGGCTCTACGCAATCTTGCGTTTGGCGTGCCGCATCATTTCGACGAAGCGCGTGAAGAGATAATGACTGTCGCGCGGGCCGGGCGAGGCTTCCGGATGGTACTGCACCGAGAAGACCGGCTTGTCCTTGAGCGCGAGGCCGCAATTGGATCCATCGAACAACGACATGTGCGTCTGCTCGACATTCTTCGGTAGCGTGTCCTTGTCCACGGCGAAGCCGTGGTTCATCGAGGTGATTTCGACCTTGCCGGTGGTGAGATCCTTGACCGGATGATTGGCGCCGTGATGGCCCTGGTGCATCTTCATGGTCTTGCCGCCGACCGCGATGCCCAGCATCTGGTGGCCGAGGCAGATGCCGAAGGTCGGCGTGCCGCTGTCGATCAATTTCTTGATCACCGGCACGGCATATTCGCCGGTCGCCGCCGGGTCGCCCGGGCCGTTCGAGAGGAAGACACCGTCGGGCTTGAGCGCCATGATGTCTTCCGCCGAGGTTTTCGCCGGCACCACAGTCACCTTGCAGCCGGAGCCCGCCAGCAGTCGCAGGATGTTGCGTTTGATGCCGTAGTCGACCGCGACCACGTGGAATTCCGGATTGGTCTGCCGCGAATAGCCTTTGTTCCAGGCCCACGGCGTCTCGTCCCAGGTGAAACGCTGGCCGCTCGTCACCATCGGCACCAGGTCCATGCCGACGAGGCCCGGCCAGTCCTTCGCCTCTTTCTTCAGCGCCGGCAGGTCGAACTTGCCCGACGGATCGTGCGCGATCACGGCGTTCGGCATGCCCTTGACGCGGATCAGCGCGGTAAGGGCGCGCGTGTCGATGCCGGAGAGCCCGACAACGCCGCGCGCCTTCAGCCAGTCATTGAGATTTCTGGTGGCGCGGTAGTTCGAGGGCGACGTGATCGCGCTTTGCAGGATGATGCCGCGCGCGCCCGGCGTCGCCGCCATGTTGACGGTCTCGATGTCGTCTTCGTTGGTGCCGACATTGCCGATATGCGGGAAGGTGAAGGTGATGATCTGCCCGGCATAGGAGGGATCGGTGAGGATCTCCTCATAGCCAGTCATCGCGGTGTTGAAGCAGACCTCGCCGACGGCATGTCCGGTCGCGCCCAGCCCGAAGCCTTCCAGAACGGTCCCGTCGGCCAGCACCAATAGCGCGGTCGGCCTGGGCTCGGTCCAAGAAGACGAACCCGTTGCGCCGGCGGAGGCGGCTTTCGACTGGGTCATGGCTTCTTACTTGCGTATTATAGTGTGAGAGGCAAGGGGCCGGCCGATTCCGCCCCCAGCCGCGTCATTGCACTTAAGTTAATGAAAAAAGGGGTTCCCGTGCTGCGCGACGACATCAACAAGGCCCTGACCGAAGCGATGAAGGCCAAGAATGAGCGGGCGGTTTCCACGCTGCGCATGGTCAATTCGGCGCTCAAGAATGCCGATATCGAGGCGCGCGGCGCCGGCAAGCAGCCGCTCGGCGACGCCGAGGTTCTCAGCCTGCTGCAGAAGATGATCAAGCAGCGCCAGGAATCAGTCGAGCTCTACCAGAAGGGTGGCCGTGCCGATCTCGTGAAGCAGGAGCAGGAGGAGATCGCGATCATCTCGGGTTATCTGCCGAAGCAGATGTCGGACGACGAGATGAAGGCGGCGATCGAGGCGGCGGTGAAGGAGACCGGCGCCGCCGGCATGAAGGACATGGGCAAGGTCATCGGCGTGCTGCGCGGCAAATATGCCGGGCAGATGGACATGGCCAAGGCGAGTGGAATGGTGAAGGCCAGGCTATCCGGCTGAATCTGCCGGAGCACAACCGATCGAGATACCCGCATGTCCGACCAGCCGACCGGCGCGTCACACTCGGACGATGCGTTCTGGTGCGCGAGCGCAACCGAACTCTTGTCAAAATTCGGCGCGACTACTGCTGGATTAAGTGCGATCGAGGCGCAGCGTCGCCTGCTTGATGTTGGCCGGAACGCGGTCGCCGAGCCGACGCGGCACCACATCGGCGCAAAAATTCTTCACCGGCTGACCGACCCGCTCATCGCCATTCTTATCGTCGCGGCCATCGTTTCGGGCGCCGTCGGCGATCTTGCGAGCTGCGCCATCATTCTTGTTGTCATTGCTTTTTCCATCGCGATCGAGGTGACGCAGGAGCACAATGCCGAAAAGGCGGTGGAGGCTCTCAAGCGTTCGGTTGCGGTTCATGCGGCGGTGCGGCGCGATGGCCGCGTCAGCGAAACACCGGTCGACGAACTGGTGCCGGGCGATGTCGTCGAGCTTGCCGCCGGCGATCTTGTCCCTGCCGACGGCATCGTGCTTGAGGCTACCGGCGCGCAGGCCAACGAGGCCTTACTTACGGGAGAAGCTTTTCCCGTCGACAAGCGGACCGGTCCCTGCGCCGCGACATCGCCCGCAGAAGCTTTCAACGCCTTTTTTGGCGGGACCGCGCTTGTGCGCGGCACCGCGGCGATGCTGGTGACAGCCACGGGCAACCGCACACGTTTTGGCGGCATCGCGGCAGCGCTCGAATCCGCTCAACCGCCGGGCGCGCTTGAGCGCAGCCTGCACACTTTCAGCGTGCTCATTTTGCGGCTGACCGGCTTTATGGTGCTGTTCGTGCTGCTCGCGCATCTCGCCTTTTCGCGACCGGTTCTCGAATCTTTCCTGTTCGCGCTGGCGCTGGCGGTTGGCATGACACCGGAGCTCTTGCCGATGATCATGACCGTCACGCTCTCCCGCGGTGCCGTGCGCATGGCCAAGCGCAAGGTGGTAGTGAAGCGGCTCGCTGCTATCCATGACGTCGGCGCGATGACCGTTCTGTGCACGGACAAGACCGGCACCCTGACTCAGGCAAAAATCGAACTCGCCGGCCATCCGGGCGTCGATGGCGCCGACAGCATGCGGGTGCTGGAACTGGCGGCGGTCAACAGCGGCTTCGAAAGCAAGCAGCGCAGCCCACTTGACAATGCCATCCTCGCCGGAGCGGCCAGTGTCTCGCGCAGCGACTGGAGCTATATCGCCGACGTTCCGTTCGATTTCGACCGCCGGCGTGCCTCGGTGCTGGTCGAGAAAGACGGCCGCCGCCTGCTGATCGTGAAAGGCGCGTCCGAGGACATTCTTTCGCTTTCGACTCAGCTGGAGACCAAAGATGGCGTGCATCCGCTGGATGACCGCCGCCGCGCTGCGATCGAGAAGCTTTACCACGATAAATGTGCGGAAGGTTTGCGCAGCATCGCCGTCGGCTGGCGCGAGTTTCCTGCGACAACACAGAGCGCCGGCGTCGCCGACGAGGCGGAACTCGTCCTTGCCGGCTTCTGCCTGTTCGTCGATCCGCCGAAGGAATCAGCGGCTGCAGCCATCAAGCGGCTCGAAAGTGCCGGCATCCGCGTCAAGATCATCTCCGGCGATGCCGCGCCGACCGTGCGGCACGTGGTCGAGACGCTGAAGATTCCCGCGCGTGGCCTGCTGACCGGCGCGGATATCGCGAAACTCGGCGATACCGCGCTTGCACATCAGGTAACGAAGACGGATCTGTTCGCGCGCGTTTCGCCCGATCAGAAGACCCGCATCATTCGCGCGCTGCGTGCCGGTGGCCACACCGTCGGGTTTGTCGGTGACGGCATCAACGACGCGCCGGCGCTGCATGCGGCCGATGTCGGGCTTGCGGTCGAGGGCGCGGCGGAGGTCGCGCGGGCGGCCGCCGACATGATCATGCTCGAATCCGATCTCGGCGTTGTCTGCGACGCGGTCGAGGAGGGCCGCCGGACCTATGCGAACATCATGAAATATCTGCGCATGGGCACGTCGTCCAACTTCGGCAACATGCTGTCGATGGCTGTCGCCTCCGTATTTATTCCGTTCCTGCCGCTGACGCCGATCCAGGTTCTGCTCAACAACCTTATCTACGACCTCAGCGAAATCGGCATTCCCTACGACACCGTCGAGCGCAGCACGATCCGCCGGCCGCACGGCCTGGAGATGTCGGAGCTCCTGCGCTTCACGCTGATCATGGGGCCGCTGTCGTCCGTGTTCGATATCGCCGCCTTCATGATCCTGCTGCACGGGTTTCATGCACCGCCGGAAGTCTTTCACACCGCGTGGTTCGTCGAATCCATGGCGACGCAGATCCTGGTCATCTTCTTTATTCGCAGCAGCGAACCATTCTGGAAGGGCAGGCCACATCGCATTCTCGTGGCCACGTCGCTGGGCGGTCTGGCGCTCGCGATAGCCTTCGCGCTCACGCCGCTCGGCAGGCCACTCGGGTTTGTGCCGCTCGCGCCTTCGATCTTGCTGGCAATGGGGTTGCTCGTCGTTGGTTACCTGGCGGCAGCGGAGTTCGTCAAACGCACCGCCATCGCGCATCGGCGCCGGCATTTTGGTGTGCACGCGCAACGGCAACATTAGACAGCTTGTCCGCATCTGTATCCGATGGTCCAATACGCGCGGGGACGAGAAGAAAACGGTCGGGCAGGAGGCGCGTCATGAGGAAGGTTGTCGGTTTTCTGTTTCTTGCATCGGCAATCGCGGTTTCATCCACAGTTTCGGCGCAGAACTATCCCAGCAAGCCGATCCATGTGCTCACCACCTCGAGCGCCGGCGGCATCAGCGACATCTTCATGCGCGTGCTCGGCGAGGAGCTGCACAAGCGCCTCGGCCAGCCGATCATCATCGAGAACCGGCCTGGCGGCGCCGGCAACATCGCAACGCGCGCCTGCACCGAGGCCGCGCCCGACGGCTACACCATCTGCATCATCAATGCAGATCCGCTGATCTACAACCAGTTCCTGTTCAAGAACCTGCCGTTCGATCCGGAGAAGGTGACTCCGATCATCAATCTCTTCCACCTGATTCAGGTGCTGGTGATCAATTCCGACCTTAAGGCAAAGACCGTGGACCAGCTGATCGCGACCTCGCGCGAGAAACCGGGCACGCTGTCTTATCTCACGGCGTCGATTCCCTGTGTCGTCTACATGGACAGCCTGAAGAACGAAAAAGGCGCCGACTGGGTGCGCGTGCCGTTCAAGGGCGGCGGCGAGGCGACCAATGCGATCCTCGGCGGCTCGACGCCGATCGGGTTGCTCGGGCTCGGCAACGTCATTTCGCAGATCCGCGCCGGCAAGATGACGGCGCTGGCGCTGGTCAACAACATCCGCACGCCGCTTCTGCCGGAGACGCCGACGCTGGCCGATCTCGGCTACAAGGGCGCGCCGTCGCAGACCTGGTACGGCCTGTTCGCGCCTGCCGGCACGCCGCGTCCGATCATTGACAAGATCGCGGGTGAGGTGAAGCGCGTGTTCGCGGACAAGGACTTCGTCGAGAAATACGTGATCAGCCGCGGCCAGGTGCCGGCTATCAACACGCCGGAAGAGTTCGCTGCCGAGATCAAGGCCGACCGCGCCGCCGCCCAGCAGGTGGTGAAGGCGGCCGGGATGACGCCGCAATAGACGCGTTGCCGCCGTAACAAGTTCGCGGTCGGGAACTTCCTTTGGGTCATTGGAACCGCGCCGCCACATTCCTGTCGAACTCAAATGGAAGGTTAAATTTCAACGCGCAGTTGTTTCATTATGCGCACAAATAGACGTGGCCTCTTGCCACGGTTTGTAAACAGGAGTCGCGCTAGTCTGCTGGCCGGCTCTTTTTTATTGAAACCTTCAGTTTGTGTGTATGCCACGCCAACCACACAAAGGTGTTGCATGCGAAAAGATCAAACGCTTCCCCAGCAACGGATCATCGGTCGTCCGTTTTGTGAATTCTGCAAGTCACAGATGTGGCTGGCCTGCATTGAGCCGGATGAGGCGGATCACGACAAACGAACGTTTGAATGCCCGGCATGCCCAAACGTCACGGTACGGATTGTAAAGTATCGGTCGGAACCTAAACCACGGCACATCGGCGTGACCGTCTAGATTGTCCGCGGCTGATATCCGCTTTGCCGCCGAGATCAAGCTTT
>DASSYU010000371.1:0-2288 GCA_035703125.1 Pseudolabrys sp.
ATGCGCCGTTCGCAATGGCGGCCACGTCATCCCGCCGCCGGTTGGCGTGAAGCGCGAAGGACTGAAGCTGCGCCCCAGGGGGGAGGCGGGCGGGACCCAAACGCTGGACGGCGGGCGCGTCGCATTTCCAAAATACTACAGCAGGGAAGGCCTAAAATTTCGCCGCAGCCACGCGCTCGAAGGCTATCTTGCGTGCATGCGTGCGGCTGGCCGCAAGTAACACGCACGCTCAGCCTTGGTGGTTACAGCAACTCCTTATTTCAGTCGTGTCTGATCGGCCGGCTTCCAGCCCGACGGCGCCAGTTCAAAGCCATCGAATGAAAATCCCGGCGCAACGGTGCAGCCTGTCAGCGTCCAGTCTCCAAGGCTTTCGGCGGCCTGCCAGGCGCGCGCAGATACCGTCACTTGCGGTACCTCGCCGGCGTGGATATCGGCGCCAAGTCTGAAAATTTCTTCCTTGGATCCGTCGACAATCTCGAGCTTGAGTGGCGCGCCTCCGTAGTAGTACCAGATTTCCACCGCGTCGATGCGATGCCAGTGCGATCGTTCGCCGCGTGCAAGCAGGAAGAGAATCGCAGTCGATGCGGGCCGGCCATCCAGTTGACGCGAGTCGCGGAAGGTTTCGCGATAGTGGCCGCCTTCCGGGTGCGGCTTGAGCTTGAGCGCGCGGATCATGTCCGCTGCAGTTGGGTCAGGCATGGGCGCTAGAACTTGTTCTTGCGGGCGCGAATTTCCGCGAAAACCTCCGCGGCGGGTTTGCCCGCCATCCCGATGCCGGCAGCAACTTCTGGCACGTCGGCGCGCAGAAACGGGTTCGCCTGCTTCTCCTCGCCGATTGTCGTCGGGATGGTCGCTTCGTTCTGCGCAAGCTGCTTGTTTGCCTCAGCTTCACGCGCGGCAAGGGCTTTGTTGTTGGGCTCGATTGTACGGGCGAATTTGATATTGGCGGCAGTGTATTCATGCCCGCAATAGAACTCGGTGTCGCTCGGCAAATCGCGCAGCTTGACCAGCGACCGCCACATCTGCTCGGGCGTGCCCTCAATTACGCGGCCGCAACCGATCGAGAACAACGTATCGCCTACGAAGGCAACCTTTTCGCCGTGAAACCAGTAGGCGATATGGCCGAGTGTATGACCTGGCGTTTCGATAACGTTGGCGTCCAGCGCGCCGACCTTGACCCTGTCTCCTTCACGCACGGTCTCGTCGACGGCTGGAATCTTTGAGGCCTCGGCGGCGGGCGCCACGACCCGGCATTTGTATTTCTCCTTCAGCGCGCGGATGCCATCCGTGTGATCGGCGTGGTGATGGGTGACCAGAATGTCCGTTAGTTTCCAGCCGCTCGCTTTCAGCGCGGCCTCGATTGGTGCAGCTTCTGGCGCATCGATCGCAGCGGTTGTCCCGCTTTCAGCGTCATGCAGCAATACGCCGTAGTTGTCGGATCGGCAGCGAAACAGGCGAATTTCCGCAGGCATAAGCTTGGTCCTTTTGGCACTCTGCAATGGGTTAACCGTATCACGCGGGTGAATGAAGTTGCACGCCCGCGTGTTCTCGTGTTGTTAGCGCTTTACTATTTCGTGGTAGTTTGTCGGCATGTCGATCGACGTCGTGGATCTGCGGAATTTTTACGGCCAGCGGCTGGGGGTCGTTGCCCGCCGGTTCATTGGACGCGGCATCCGCGCACTGTGGGGTGACACCGCGGGCCAGCGCGTCCTCGGCATCGGTTATGCGACGCCTTACCTCGGATTGTTTCGCGAGGAGGCCGAACGCTGCCTAGCGCTCATGCCGGCGGGGCAGGGCGTGGTGAAATGGCCCACCACGCGGCCCGCGCTCTCCGCGCTCGTGTATGAAAGCGAACTGCCGCTCGCCGATTCCGCCGTCGACCGCGTGATGCTGGTGCACGCACTGGAGATGACGAACGATCCGGCAGCGCTGCTGCGCGAAGTGTGGCGTGTGCTTGCCTCGGGCGGACGATTGCTTGCGGTCGTGCCGAACCGGCGCGGGGTGTGGGCGCGCATGGATACGACGCCGTTCGGCCATGGGCGGCCGTATTCGCGCAGCCAGATCAATCAACTCCTGCGCGAGACCTGGTTTACCCCGACCGGCTGGAGCGAAGCGCTTTACGTGCCGCCGGTCGCGCGCGGCTGGTTCCTGCGGACCGCGGTCGCATGGGAGCGCACCGGTGCAACGCTTTCGGCGCCGTTCGCCGGCGTGCATTTGGTGGAGGCGACCAAGCAGGTCTATCGCGCGATACCGGCGCGCCGCGAAAAACGCGCATTGGTGCCGGCACT